>DATMPR010000389.1:0-21610 GCA_035567575.1 Bacteroidia bacterium | reverse complement strand
AACAAATTCATTAATAAAAGTTATAGTTATATTAATTATTCTTTTAACGGGCACTAAAGTTGCTTTTCATTTTCTCTTTCCAAATTCACTATTCGAAACATTTATGAATATTACTAAATTTCATTGTATGATGATCGGGGCTTTAGGCTCGATGCTTTATATAAGAAAACACGCGTTATTTTTAAAATTAATTGATAACAAATTAACGCAATGCATCTGCTGGTTCATAATACTTTTAGTTGCCTTAAACAAATGGCACTTATATTCGGTGATCGATAATGAAATAATTTCAGTTATTTCATTATTTTTGATCATTGGTCAAATTGGAGTTATGAACAGAATTATTAATTTAGAATTAAATTTATTGAATTTTTTAGGTAAAATTTCTTACGGGATCTATGTTATCCATCCTCTGGTAATATTTTTTTTATATAAAGGATTATTCCCTTATATTAATGCAGAAGGTGTTTCCGGATTCGTTATGGTTTATGCTCTGGTGCTCATTATGACTATATTACTTTCGCATTTATCTTATGAATATTTCGAGAAATATTTCCTTAAATTAAAAGAAAAAGTAAGTGTTGTGAAAAGTTCAGGCTCAAAAGATTTTTAAAGGAGTTTTAGTTCTCCTTCTTTGGCTTTTCACGCTGTTTTTAACTATATTTGCTTGTAAATTATTGTTTTGAGCCCCTCGTCAAATTATCAAATGTGTTCGCGTTGTGTTATGGACACCAATGACGATCCTAATATCGTTTTTGATAAGGAGGGTCATTGTAATTATTGCAACGCGTATTTTCATGCAAGCCAACAGAACAAAAAAACTCCCGCGGATCTCAGATCAGAACTAGATACACTTATTAAAAACATAAAAGCCATCCGTGGAGAATCTAAATACGATTGCATTGTAGGAGTAAGCGGCGGTGCAGATAGCATGTTTGTTGTTCATTTACTCGTAAAGTTTGGTTTAAAACCACTTGTAGTGCATTATGACAACGGATGGAACTCAGAACTAGCGGTAAAAAACATTGAAGTCGTATTAAATAAACTTAATGTAGATCTATATACTTACGTGAACGATTGGGAAGAATTTAAAGATCTGCAACTTTCATTTATTAAAGCTTCCGTGATAGATATTGAATTAATTACCGATCAGGCTATTATTGCAGCTTTATATAAGTTAAGCCGGAAATTTAATTTAAAATATGTTTTCACCGGACATAATACTTCAACCGAATTTATTTTACCAAAGCATTGGTATCATTGGAAACTGGATGGCTTAAATATCAAAGCAATTCATAAAAAATTTGGGACAAAAAAATTGAGATCATATCCAATTGTAAGTTACTTCGATCAATACTATTTAAATAAAACAAAAAAAATTGAACGTTACGCGCTTTTGGATTATGTGGGCTATAACAAAGCAGAAGCCAAACAGCTTTTGAAAAACGAATATGGCTGGGTTGATTACACTGGAAAACATAATGAATCTATTTTTACACGGTTTTATCAAAATTATATTCTGCCGCTTAAATTTAATGTGGATAAAAGAAAAGCTCACCTTTCCTCATTAATTTGTTCAGGTCAATTAACACGAGAAGAAGCCCTCAAGGAATTAGAGAAAAAAGTTTGGGAAACGCAGGAGACCAAAGAGGACAAAGAATACGTTCTTAAAAAATTCGGGTTAACTGAAAAAGAATTTGATGCCTGGATAAAAGAAAAGCCCGTTTCGCATTTTAATTATCCCAGCTATCTTACACGTCACGAAAAAATTGTTCAACGGTTAAGAAAAATTTTAGGCAGGTAATTGAAATTAGAAAATCAAAATATTCTGATCATTTCCAATGAGGTCTGGGGCGGCATATGGTACTCTAAGCACAACTATGCGGATCAGCTTTCTAAAAACAATAAAGTTTTTTTTTTAAATCCGGCTAAACCATTCCGCCTGACAAATATTTTCAAGGGGATCAAAGAAGATAAAATTAAGGATAATTTAACTCTTATTGAGTATTCAAATATATTACCTACCAGCTTCTTCAATTTTTGGAAAATAAATGATCATCTTATTTTAAAAAGATTAAAAAAATATTTTGCAAAAAAAAATACGCAAGACATTTTATTTTGGACCTTTGACCCTATCCGACTCGCATTCCCTGAATTATTATTGCCAAAAAAAATAATTTTACATGCAGTGGACGATTACTTATTCTCTTTTCCATCAGAAATAATATTAGCACAAAAAGCCGATTATGTTTTTTGTGTATCAGAAACTATAACTACATCCTATAAAAGATTCAATCCAAGATCATTTACCATACCACACGCGATACCTGATGATGAATTTTTACCAATTACTCAGCAGAAAAAACCAACGATCACAGCTCTCTTTGCCGGAAAAATGGATGATCGCATCGATATTGAATTCACCTTTGAAATTTTCAGGTCTTTTCCTGATATCAAGTTCAATATTGTAGGTTCTGTTAATGCAGATTTTATGGGGCGGATGAATCGTGAGAATTTAAATAACGTGTCTTTATTTCCGGCTGTACCTTCCAAGAAGCTAAAATACCTTATACAAACATCCGACTTTTGTTTCATATTCAAAAAAATATTCAGCGGAAACAATATATTTAGTCATAAATTACTGCAATATTTAGCGCAAGGCAAACCGATTTTCGGAACTGAGTTTTCTGATTTCGGAACTGAAATGAAAAATATTTTATATCTTAGTAATAATGCAAATGAAATTAAAAAAATGATCACTGCTTTTTGTGAACATGGTGAACCGGTTAGCAGAGCAGAAGCAAGAATTAATTATGCCAGGCAGCATACCTTTTCTAAAACTTTTTTAAATATAGAAAAACTTTTTAAATCAACACCTTCTTCAAGATCATATTACTATAATAATCAGGTTTCAGGGAAAACCAAGTTTTTTAATTTCTTAAAAAAGCCTCTCACTCTTGTGCTGTTTGACAGGATTTTGTCTAACGCTATGCATTCCATGGTTTCTTTAAAATCTATCATCAAAAAAATTATTCCCTCAGAATACTTATACAAAAAACCATCCTTCAGGCGATATGAGAAAAATAATTTAAAGATGAATTTAGACATCTCTAATTTAATTGATCATTACATTTATTTCTCTTTTGAAGACACAGCGATCAATAATTTTATTAAGATGCTGGAAAAAAATGATACTGTTATTGACATTGGGGCGAACATAGGTTATGTAACATTGTTGTTTTCAAAAAAATGTTCAGATGGAAAAGTAATAAGCGTTGAACCATCCAAAAAAACCTTTAAAACCCTATCCGGACATTTATCTTTAAATAATACCAAAAATGTTATTGCTTTAAACGTTGGGCTCGGCGAAAAGGAAAAGAAAGAATATCTTTACCAGGTGAATGATCATAACACCGGAATGAATAGAATTTCGGCTTCTTCAAATACTGAACTGCCCGGGGAAGAGATCCTTATTAAAAGTCTTGATGATTTACTAAATGAATTAAAAACCGGAACCATTAATGCCATTAAACTTGATGTTGAAGGTTACGAGTTTAATGTTCTTAAAGGAGCTCACGGAACTTTAAAACAATTTATGCCCAAACTAATTATTGAAGTTAGCGATAGAAACTTAAGAGAGCAGGGCGCCACGCCAGATCAATTATTTCAGTTTTTATTAGATCTTGGTTATGACATTTTTATTGCCGATTCTATGGAAAAACTAAATTTGCCGCAAGATTTTACAAACATTCATTTTGATATTATTTGTTTGCCAAGACAAAAATAATATGCCGAAACACGTTGTAATGATAATTGCCAACAGTCCTAATCCATCTTATTTTAGCTGGTTTGCCGAAATAAATAAGAAGGAAAAGGTTTTTATTTTTACATATATATTTCTTTCTACCGAAAAACCGGATCAAATTATAAACAAAGTAGCCGAAATGGGTGTAGCTTCTCATTGGTATTATTTTAATTATGCCAAAAGAAAACACCTTCAATATATTTTGGTTTGCTTTAAACTATTCCGTTTGTTCCGGAAAATTAAACCGGATGTAGTTCAAACTAATTTGTTTGACGATAGTTTAATGGGGCTTTTTGCCGCTAAACTTGCGGGGGTTAAAAAAAGGGTATTAACAAAACAAGATACCGGATTTCATATTCGTTACGCCGCCAAAGGCATTAAGTACGATAAATTCAATAACAGGAATGCCACCGATATCATTCCTGTTTCAGAGGAATCCTATGAGTTAATAATGAAATATGAAAAACCGGATGTTAAAAAAGTAAAGATCATTCATCATGGTGTTGACAAAGATTTTATCGATTCCTCAACAAAAGAACAGGTTGAACTGCTAAAAACAAAATTTAATCTGCATAATAAAATTGTAATTGGCACAGTGGCAAGATATGTTGAATTAAAAGGGTATAGAGAAATAGTGGGAGCCGCCGCTATCTCATGTAAAAAGCATAGCAACATTATCTTTATTGGTGTTGGTTGGGGGGAACAAATTAATGAATTGAACGACTTAATTAAAACACATAAACTGGAGAATACATTTTTATTGCCCGGCCGTGTTGAATATGATCTGATCCCAGCCTTTTATAAATGTTTAGATATTTACATTCATGCTTCCCATTACGAACCTTTTGGTTTTGTTATTGCCGAGGCTATGTTTAGTAAAGTGCCGATCATTTCCACTCCTGTAGGAGCTGCCCGTGATGTTTTAGTACATACTGAATCAGGATATATTGCCAAAATTAATGACCCTGCCGATATTGCTGCAGGGATAACTTACATGCTTGAGCATAACAAAAAAGAAATAGCAGAAAGAGCTTATGAGATTGCGAAAAAGCAATTTGCCAAAGAAGTAATGTGGAATAATTATAAAGCTCTTTTTCTTGCCTGAAATAAATACCGGCGATATGAACTGCTTAATTTGCGGAAATAATAAAATGCACAAATATTATTATCCCGATGTGCATTTCAATGATAAAATATTTAAGTATTACGAATGCGGATCCTGTCATTCGGCACAAATTGACCCGATGCCGGATGAAAATGATTATTCTAAAATGTATGGGGTTAATGACCATGCTTACCTTGCAAAATTAAAAGAAGGCGAGAATGTAAATTTTAATAAAAAATATCCGAAATACAATCACCAAAAATTTCAGATCGATTTTTTCTCAAAAAATAATTACCATATTACTAAAAAAACATTATTAGATTATGGCTGCGGAAGCGGGTTTTATATATATCATGCGCAAAAAAAAGGTTTGGACTGTACAGGGGTCGAATTCAATCCTGAATTTGCTTTGCTCCTAAAACAAAAAACCGGATTAAATATTCTTACGCTAAATGAAATAAAAGGAAAAACATTTGATATCATTCATCTTGGTCACGTGCTTGAACATATGGAAAATCCCCAACTGGCATTACAAGATCTTAAAAAATTTGCTCACAAAGATACTTTGTTTATCGTTGATGGCCCTCTTGAAAAAAACAAATGCCTTAGCCGTTTACTTATTAAAACCATTTCCATTTTGAAGCATAAAAAATTTAACACTTACCATCCTCAACATCTTACATTCACAAATTATAATTCGCAATTAGTTTTATTTGAAAATGCGGGTTTGACTAAAATAAATTATCAAGTAAAAGAACAAATGTTTCCTTTACCTGAAATGTTTAATATTACAAAACCATTTAAATCGCTTTTATTTATTACTTCAAGGATTTCGATTGCCATTTCAAAACTCAATCCAAAGTGGGGTAACATTTTTCATTATGCCGGAAAATTAAAATAGAAATTAAAGACGCAGTGTTTAAACTGTCTTACACCATAATTTAATGACGCCAAAGCGGTAATCCGCAGTTAAAATTTCCAGGCCGCAATCTTTTAATAAAGCCGTCAGCTCATCACGGTCAAATTCGGACACATGGTCATCATCAGTGTAGATCAATTTATTATCGGTTGATTGCCTATAATGGTTTAAATAATTTTTATCGAAATCAGGCACCTCGACAAATATTTTTTTAAAGTAATGTTTAAAGCTCATTATGAAATTTTTAGGATCATCGATATGTTCAAGCACATGCGAAAGTAACAGCACATTAAAAGTTTTTTTGGTTGTATTGAGATACTCCCGTGCTTCACCAACAATAAATTCTAAATTCTCTTTTGGATACCTTTTTTTGGCTTCTTCAATTACTGTAGGAATAACATCAACTCCAACAACCTCTTTTGCTTTAAAGGCAGCCGCATAACTTAAAACACCAAAGTTACACCCGAGATCAAGTACTGTATCTTCGTTGCTGATGCCTTCCAGAATAAATTTTTTAGAATGAATGCGTAAAGGATGGCTTTCGGTATTGAACACCTTGAACGACATTTCGTGCGACAACCTGTCGAATATCCATTCCAGGTTTAAAAAAAGTTTTAATTTAACTGCTGAACTCAGCGGAAGTAATTTTTGCAAACGATAAATTGAACTTACCAAAAACTGTTTGGGTTTTTTTCTTGAAAGTTTTACTCCCATTTCGTTAATCTTTTATGAATACTCATCCATTCCAAAAATAAACAATTTTGTTGTTATAACGTCATTTCTGCTATGCAATTAAGATATTCTCAGATAAAAACATTAATTTCGATAAAATTTACTTAGATCATGATCCTGCAATTAACAGCGATTGTTTTAAACATGAATTACTTTGAGGAATTAATCTGAACCGAGATAGTTAAAATGGAGCCATTTGTATCAATAGTAATTCCGGCCTATAATGCTGCTCGTTTTATTAGCGAAACCCTTGATTCTGTTTTACAACAAAGCTATTCTTCGTTTGAAATAATAGTTGTAAATGACGGGTCAACCGATTCGACCAAAGAAATAGTTGAAAAGAAAATTTTAACTGATAAGCGAATAAGCATAATCGATCAGAAAAATCATGGGGTTTCAGTTGCCCGTAATAATGGCATCAAAAAAGCAAAAGGTGATTTTCTTGCTTTTTTGGATGCAGACGATACGTGGCTGAAAGATAACTTAAAAGAAAAAATTATGCTTTTAACAAGTGATCCAACTGTGGATTTTGTGTTTTCTGACCTTAACCTCATCGATGAAAACTCTCGGAACATAGGATCCGGACCAACCGGCAATGACGTTACTATTTTTGAAGGTACATTGCTATGGGATCATGATTTCATTCCCAGTCCTTGTAGTAATATTCTTTTCAGAAGATCGTGCTTAAATGAAAATATACTTTTTCCCGCCGAACTAAGTAACATTGCCGATAAGTATTTTGTGGTACAATTGTCACATTACTTTCGTGGTAAGCATATCGGCAAAGCTTTATTGAATTATCGTCAGGTAAGCGGAAGTATGAGCAAGAATATTATGCTTCATGAAACAGATACAATTACGGCTTATAACCTTTATAAAAAATCAGGCTATTTTAAAAATACTTCTTTCAGGCGAAGGTGCTTTTCAAATATGTATCTGATAATTGGTGCAAGCTGGTGGAAAGATGGCGGCAATAAACTGCGGGCTTTGTATTTTATTCTACGCGCATTTTTTACCGCACCTTTAAACACATTAAGTAAAGTAGGACAAAAAATTTTTACAACAAATAATTGAAAGAAAAACACATAATTATTTATACGTTTCAAAGTCTTGAAGACCCGCTCGTAAAAGGGCTTATTCTTGAATATTTAAAAGGACTTAAAACAAATGAAAATAATTTTCGGTTTCATCTTATTACTCACGAGCAAAAAGAATTTGTGTTGACTCCGCCCGATGTTGCAATAAAGAAAAATGAATTATTAAAAAATAATATAAAATGGTATCCTGTAAAATACAGAAGCGGGAATCTTTTACTATTTAAGAAGATGTTTAATTTTTTACAGACTTTTTTTATTACTCTTTCGATAAAAAGAAATTATAAACCGGCAGCTATATTAGGGTTTCTGTCAATTTCAGGAGGGTATAGTTATATATTGTCAAAATTACTTGATCTTAAATTAATTGTTTACTGTTTTGAACCGCATAGTAAATACATGGTTGATTTTAATATATGGCCAAAGACCGGCTTAAAATATAAATTACTTCGTCGTTTCGAATATTTGCAATTAAAGCATGCTGTTTATACTGTAGTTCCAAATAATTTTACAAAAGCATTAGCTGAAGAAATAAATAAAAACAACCACATTTTTGTTTGTCCAATTAGTATTGATACCAACCTCATGATATTTGATGAGGCCGGCCGTGAAAAAATAAGAAATAAAATTAATGCAAACGGTAAAACAGTTATCATTTATACAGGGAAATTTGGCGGAATTTATTATTCAAGTGATGAGATAGTTTCCTTTTTCAGTGGTCTATATCAACAAAATAGTAATTTGTTTCTTTATATTATTACTCCGAATGAAACTGAAGTAAGACAAAGTATTAATAAATATAAATTAACTGAAGGAACCTATTATATTTCTATGATGGTTAATTATACTGAATTAAACCAACATATATCAGCCGCAGATATTGGCTTGATCGCTGTACCATCTTTACCTTCACAGAAATACCGGACACCCGTTAAAACCGCGATCTATTTGTCGTGTGGAGTTCCTTACATCGTTAATAAAAATATTGGTGATGATGACAGCATTGCCTTACACGAAAACATTGGTTTGGTAATTGAAGATCTAAATGAAGATCCTTCAATATTATCAAATCGCATAATTAAATTTCTGGGCGACGGAGGTTCGGGCTTAAAAACCAGATGCCGTAACTATGCAATTACACACAGAGGCACAAATACTGCCACTGCCATTTTACAAAAAATATTTTCCGGAATTTAAGCCGTTAGTTTTATTCTTACAGGCTAATAAATTAATAGCCTCTGTATTCTTTTAATGACTTCAAATAATCGATCATAAATAAAGCCGAAACAAAGAATGGGAGGATAGGAATTTTAAACCTTACTAATGCTCCAAAATTGGAAGTTGTAATTCCGATCATGAATGCAAAAAATATTGTAAACACGATACAAAAAAGCAAGATCGGATTTTTTCTAATAATTTTTAAAGTGCCTTTTATTTTTGTTTTATACAGAATATATATTGTAAAAAATAATAAGAAAGCATTTTCTGCTCCTGCTATTAATAAAACCACACTTTTGCTTTCCCATAAGAATGGCCTGAATAAACCCGCGTTTATAGCAGGCAATATGAGCTGAATTGCGCTCGCGACAGAACCATCAAAAGTACCAATATCAAAACTGGAGCCTTCATAATAATCCTGCTTTAGATCGTTGCTCGTAACGGCTGCCGTTTCAAAAGCTTTATCGATCGAAAATTTCGACATGCTTCCGCTCAAACTGCTCAAAACAAAATAAGTGGTCACAATGATCCCAACTATCAGAACCGGGAATAAAACATAAGTAATGATCTTGCTTCTTACACGCGTTAATTTATCGTAAAAAACCCACAACAAACCACCGGGAAACAAAACAATAAAAATATAAGGTTTTATGTTTATGATGAGCCAGGCTCCAATAAGCAGCAAGACTATAATTCCAACTTTACGTTCCTTTAAAATAAAAAACCGATGCGCACAATATACAAACAAAGCTGTTGCACTAAAAATGTATGTTTCCTTTGAAATACCTCCGGCCCAAAACAATGGCGAAGGGAAATAAAGTATGGCCCATGCCAATTTTTTTTCAATGGCCGGTGCATAAGCTCTAAATGTTAGAAAAAGTTTCCATATGCCATAATAAGAAACAAAAGATAAAAGTAAAGAACTTAAAAAATAACTTCGCCCTGTTATGATGGCTAATATGCTGGTAAGTTTTATTACGTTAAAAGTATGATCGTCAAAAAACAAATAAGTATAAGGATACCCTGTTTTATCACTGAAAAGAGATCTTATTTCAACGGAAGGTGCCGAAAACATTACTTCAAAATACTTTCCTGCATCCTGAAAAAATAAATTGGCCAATGCCATGGATGATTCAAAATAAGCAATTGTATCACCATGTTTATCATAATAGAAAATGTAAATGCAGCAAAAAACTATTGAACCAAACATTTTGGCTGTAAGTCCGTTTAAATAAAATTTATAAGCGGGCTCCTTTGCTATTTTTCTGTTTTGATATAAAAATGCGCCAAAAAGTAAAAGCAACGCCATTGAAATGGTACCAAAAATGTCAAGCCACTCAACACGAACAACCTGGTCGTACTCCCATAACTCTCTTGGTATTAATTCATCCATTGAATACTATATGATTTTGGAGGCTGCTAAGTTCAATTCTTGTTGTATATTATCGTAAATTTACAAATATTTTGATAGCATAATAATGGAGTTCACGAATTGTATTAACTGCGGAAGCAATGAATTGGTTGATTTACCAAAGTACAAACATGCTTTTTTAGTAAAATGCAAAAGTTGCGGACTAGTTTTTAGTAAAGCAAAACCAACAGCACAAGAATTAACGAGTCATTATACAGGCTATCCCCGCTACACAACCTTATCTCCGATCACAGAAAAAAGATACAATGAATTACTGGATACATTAGAAAAATTTAAACACACAAACAACATTCTTGATCTCGGATGTAGTAACGGTCTGTTCCTTGACTGTGCTAAAAAAAGAGGCTGGAATGTTTACGGAACCGAATTCGCCGAAGAATGCATTGACTATTGCGCTCAGAAAAACATTAAAGTATTTAAATCTGATAAGTTACCTTCAGAATTTTTTGATCTGAAATTTGATGTCGTGACAAGTTTTGAAGTTATTGAACACATTAATACACCCAATGAAGAACTTGCGTTTATAAAAAAAATACTCCGTAAAAACGGCGCTTTTTATTTTACAACTCCAAATTATAATTCCATTAGCCGCTTTTTATTGAAAGAGAAATGGAATATTATCGGATACCCCGAGCATTTGTCGTACTACACTCCGGGAACTTTGAATCAGTTAATGCGAAAGAACGGTTTCAAAAAACTATTTCTTACAACTACCGGTATAAGTTTATCACGTTTTAAGCAAAGTATTGGCAAAGATGAAGAAAGCCGAACCACTAATAATAATACCGATGAAAATCTGAGAACCAATATTGAAAATAAAATTCTATTGAGGGGAATAAAAAATTCCCTGAATTTTGTTTTAAACACCCTAAAGATCGGCGATGCTATGAAGGGTTTGTATGTTAATTCTTAAGATTTACCGAAATCTCTTTAATTCCAGAGAGTTAAAAAAAATCAAATCATCGAATACTTGCGCTGCATTTGCAGTAAAAATGTTATTTTTAATGTTGATGGACAAAACTATTATAGTGACGGGAGGGGCCGGATTTATTGGTTCGCATACAATTATTGAGTTGTTACAACAAACTAATTATACCGTTGTTTCAATTGATAATTACTCTAACTCAGGTAAAGAAACCTACACCAGGATTGAAAAAATTACGGGCAAAAAAATAATTTATTTTGATCTGGATCTGTGTGATTGGGTATCTTTAAACAAAAATTTATCCTCTTTAAAAAATATTACGGGTGTCATTCATTTTGCAGCTTTTAAATCGGTACCCGAAAGTGTTGCCGATCCTCTGCTCTACTATCATAACAATATTGAAAGCCTTATAAATATTTTACGCTTCTGCAAAGAGAAAAATATTCCGGATTTTATTTTTTCTTCTTCCTGTTCTGTTTACGGCAACATTAAGAAGATGCCGGTTACCGAAGATAGTCCTTTATCAAAAGCCGAATCACCTTATGCTTATACAAAACAAATTGGCGAACAAATTGTTGAATCGTTTACAAAAACAAATTCGGGTTTTAAGTCAGTTGTGTTAAGGTATTTTAATCCTGTTGGTGCGCATAAAAGCGCGCAAATTGGTGAACTGCCTTTAGGGCCGCCAACCAGTTTGGTTCCAATTATTACCCGCACTGCTGCCGGTTTAATCTCTAAAATGCAGGTTCATGGTGATACTTACGATACAAGAGATGGCTCTTGCATTAGAGATTATATTCATGTTACCGATATTGCTGATGCGCATGTAAAAGCGGTTCAATATTTAATTGAAAATAAAAACAAACAAAATGTTTCGCTCTTTAATTTAGGAACGGGGACAGGAGTTACAGTTTTGGAAGCTATACATTCCTTCGAAAAAGTAACAGGTTTAAAATTAAATTACGAAATAGGTCCGCGGCGTGAAGGCGATGTAGAATCTATTTACGCCAATAACAATTTAGCAAAACAAGAATTAAACTGGGAACCAAAATTTAATATAGATGCCATGATGCTTTCGGCATGGAAATGGCAGCAGCATCTATCGGAAATTAAAAAAAATTAACGCCATGGAAAAACGTTTCAAATTTAAAACCCTTTCTGTTTACTCATCTGATGAATGGATGGCTAACTCCACCAAACGCTACCGCACTGTTTTTGATAAAGCAGAAACAACTTACATACGCTGCGAGTTAGCTTTGTACAATAAATTATTCGATGAAGAAGACTGGCAAACAAAAGTTACCATCCGCTGCGAAAAAGTAATACCGGGCAACAATGAAAAAATCTGTGAACTGGAAGTTGAACTTAAAGTGAACAAAGATGAAAATATTGCTTATGTGCGTGATGGCTGGGGAAATGCAACTCCAGGTATTTTTTGGAAAAAGGGAACTTATAAATGGATGGCTTTAATTGAAGGCGTTGTTGTTGGTGAATCACAGTTTCATATTGAAGATGTTGGTTTGGTAACCAGCAGCAGTAATCCTTATTTTAGCATTGAGCATGTAAAATTATATCCCGGTGATGTTGATGGCTGGCAGCAAAGACAACGCAAATATTTAAAAACATTTAATAAAACCACAACTCAATATGTCTGGGCCGAAATAAAAATTAAAGTACTTACCAATGTAGATTTCAATTATGAATTATTTTTAAATTACATTGATGATGCCGGCCAGCCAAAAGCTCATCAAAATAAAACCGGGTATACTGATGTTAATAAAAAAGATTACACATATACTTTTGATCTGGGATGGGGGCATAACACTCCCGGTTCATGGAAAGACGACCAATATACTCTGGAAGTTGTATTCATGGACGTTTTAATTGGCGGCGTAACTTTTCAATGTAAAGAAATTGAAGAAGAAGGAACGCTTGAATTAATTACATCCATTCAGCAAACTATTTCATCTGCTTCCAATAATGCAGCAGCCAATACATCAACAGCGGCACCTGAAAAAACATTAGAAGAATTATTAGATGAAGTAAAAGTTTTGATCGGTTTAGAGAACGTAAAGAAAAGCATTAATGAAAATATTACATACTTAAAATTCAATCAACTCCGCAAAGAAAAAGGTTTTGATGATACGAATAAAATTTCTCTTCACTCTGTGTTTACCGGAAACCCCGGAACAGGAAAAACAACCATTGTAAAAATGTTAGGGAAAATTTATAACAAAATGGGATTGCTTTCCAAAGGTCATGTTTTTGAAGTTGATCGTTCGGTTTTAGTTGGAGAATACATTGGTCAGACCGCACCAAAGGTTAAAAAAGCAATTGAAGATGCACGCGGCGGAATTTTATTTATTGATGAAGCTTACTCCCTATCCCGTTCGGGTGAAGACAGTAAAGATTTTGGAAAAGAAGTAATTGAAATTTTGTTGAAAGAAATGAGTGATGGTCCCGGCGATATCGCTATAATTGTTGCGGGTTATCCGAAAGAAATGGATACGTTCATTGAAAGCAATCCGGGTTTAAAATCGCGTTTCACCGAGTATTTTCATTTTGAGGATTATTTACCTGAAGAGTTACATCAAATTGCTGTTTATACGGCAGGAAACAAACAAGTTACTATTGCGCCTGAAGCTGATAGCTATTTAAAAGAACAATTAACCGATGCTTACCGCAAGCGCGATAAATCGTTTGGTAATGCCCGTTTTGTGAACGGACTCATTGAAGAAGCAAAACAAAACATGGGGATCCGCATCATGAAAGGAGGAAATCTTGAATCCATTACAAAAGAAGATCTCTCCGTAATTACATTTGCCGATCTAAAACAAGTTTTCTCATCAGGCGAAAAGAAAAAATTAAACCTCAACGTTAACGAAAAAGATCTGCAATTAGCGCTTGCCGAATTAAATGAGTTAACCGGCATGGATAATATTAAAAATGATCTGAATGAATTAGTTAAATTAATTAAGTTCTATAACGAAATAGGCAAAGATGTTATAAATAAATTTTCACTCCATTCTGTTTTTACAGGAAATCCCGGAACAGGTAAAACTACTTTAGCGCGCACTATTGCGAAAGTTTATAAAGCATTAGGATTATTAGAGCGCGGCCACATTGTGGAAGTTGACCGTGAAGGTTTAATAGCAGGCTATGTTGGTCAAACTGCAATTAAAACTCAGGAAAAAATAGATGCTGCAATGGGTGGTATTTTATTTATTGATGAGGCTTATGCGCTTGCTGAAGGCGGCGGCCAGAATGATTTTGGCAAAGAAGCGATCGAAGTAATTTTAAAACGAATGGAAGATCAGCGCGGAAAGTTTGGTGTAATTGTTGCCGGCTACCCTGATAATATGTTCAAGTTTATTGAAATGAATCCCGGATTAAAATCTCGCTTCGATAAAACATTTAACTTTTACGATTATACCGCCGAACAATTATTACAAATTGCAGATGTATTAGTTAAAAAAGAAGGGCTCACTATTAGTCCTGACGCAAAAGAACATTTAAATAAATATTTTAATGCCATTTACGAAAAACGTGATAAGTTTTTCGGTAATGCGCGAACCGTTAGACAAGCAATTGGTGAAGTAGTGATGAAACAGAATTTAAGAATGGCTTCGGTACCTGCGGCTCAACGTACTCCTGAAGCTTTGAGTTCGCTTATATTTGATGATGTAAAACATTTAGCAGTTGAAAGTGGTAAGAGCAGCTCGAGTCTTGGTTTTAGATTTGGCGCAACCGGCTAAAAAATATTCTCCATAAAAAACCCATCCTGCTTAAAGCGGGATGGGTTTTTAATTTTATAAAGTTTTGGTTTATTTACCGCCGCCTTTTTTAATATCATCCATTTTTTTCTCAGTATATCCTTCAGTGCTTAATACAAATACTGAATCCGGTACTTTATTAAGCGATACTTCTTTGGCCGACATTTTTATATTCATTCCCTGCTGTTTAAAACTAAATTCCATTGGCATTCCTTTCAGGCCTTTAAACATTTCTTGTTTTCTTCCGCCGCCCTGCGACACGTAAGGAACTTTTTCTGTATACCAAACATCACTCTTCACTTCACCATCTTTTCCATTCAAAGTAACAATTGCTTTTTTGCAATCGTAACCGGCTATGCTCTTTGATTCATTAGTGTATTCAATTTTTGGATCTTTATCTTTGTTTGCCTCCGCCGCCATTTTATCCATTTCGGCTTTGCTAACGCGGGTAAAAACTTTATTTCCCATTTGATCCATTAAAATCAATTGTCCGTTTTCATCGGTTAACTGTTTTGTTGAAAACATCATGCTGCTCGTTTCAGATAATGATTTTTTATCCTTGAAAAATATTTTAGTTTCCATATCACCCATCATGGCTGCCTGCTCAGGGGGTAAACCTTCCATAGTCATAACATAAGTAACTGAGCCTTCATGTTGCGCATATGCAAATGCGTTTAATAAGATGGCAACTGCTGTAATTAACTTTTTCATTTTGTATATTTTTATTATTTAATATTTATGCCAATGTACATCCTTTTCCCTGTTAAAATATGTAAAATACACCAGCGGTTAGTTTTACTGAAGGCCGTCAAAAAACTTCTTCATTTCCCCTGTACTAACTATTTTAAAGTAAGCAGGGATATCGAAAGTATTGTCAGGTACATCAGCTTTTTTTACGCTTTTTGCTGTAAACTGCATTTCCATTCCCATTTTTTTAAGCCTGTATTGCATTAGCATTCCTTTTATTCCGGCATAAGGACTAAGTGAATTAACCGCTTCCATTCCCATTTCTTTGGTATAATAGGCATCAAAAACAACTGAAGGATCGCTCACCATACTCACTTTTACTTTATTGCATTTGTATCCGGCAATAACTTTTGTATCATTGGTCTGTTCAATTTTTAATTTGTACATTTCATTTTCAGTGCGGATATCTTTTTCCGTTTCAATACACGCTTGCTTTACATCCATGAACTTAACCATTTGTGTAAGTGTTTTGGTTTTTAGATCGCAGACAAACATGGTATTGAACATACCCATAGTGCTCATTTCAACAATGAACTTATCGTTTTTAAATTTTAAGGTTGCTGAACTTGGGGCAAGACCCGCTAAAGGATGATTTTCATCAACTACTTTTGCATCAAATTCTATAATCCCTTCATTAATTACTTTATCGTTACTGCTTGTGCAAAATGTAAATCCCGAAAATATCAGGCATACAAAAAGTAATTGCGTTATTTTTAATATAAATTGTTTGCGAATCAAGAGTAAAACAAAGGGTTAAAATAAAAAAAATTTCGGGACAAAGCCAAATATATTTTGTCTATTAACCTTTAGAAAGCCTATTTGTTAGGATTAAAATTGATTGAAGATTTTTTCAATCTCCTGTTTGCTGACAATTTTGAAATAAACAGGTATTTCGAATGTATTATCGGCTATTTCAGCTTTTTTTACGCTTTTGGCTGTGAATTGCATCTCCAATCCCATTTTCTTCAAACGATATTGCATCAACATGCCTTTTACACCGATATAAGGACTCAACTGATTAACATTTTCAACACCCATGTCTTTAGAGTAATAAGCCTCAAATGTAACCGATGGATCGTCAGCCATAGTAACCATTAGTTTATTGCATTTATAGCCTGCTATCATTTTGGTCTCTTTACTTTCAACATATTTAATTTTATAGTTGAGATTTTCTTTCGTAATGTCTTTCTCGTTTTCGATGCAAGCTTGTTTAATATCTAAAAATTTTACCAATTGTGTAAGGGTTTTATTGGTTTGATCACAAATGAACATGGTGTTAAACATGCCCATTGTATTCATCTCAAAAATAAATTTATCTCCTTTAAATTTTAAAGTGGCAGCACTTGGCGCCATGCCGGCCCATGGATGATTTTCATCAACAACTTTAGCATCGTACTCAATGATACCTTCATCAATTACTTTATCATTATGCTCTCTGCAAAACGGAAAAACAGATCCAATTACAAGAATAATAATGCAAAAGGATAATTTAAATATGAGCGATCTTTTCAATTATAACAGACGCTGAAATTAAGAAAATATAAGGGATAAAGCCAAAAAATTACAGAATAAGGAGCATAAAAAAAGCACCGGTCTCAGACTGATGCTTTTTAAAATTTTTTGTTGAGTAAAATATTAACGAAGCACAACAGTTTTGTCAACGCCTTTACCTTCTTCAAGTTTAATAATACTTAAAGCTGAGTAAGTTTTTGCACTTATTACTTTTGATGCTTTGATATCATAAATAGCAGGTAATTTAAATGTGAAAGAAACTTTGCCGCCTGCATCTGTTATTCCGGTTGCACGTAAATCAGCAGTAATTGTACCACCCACCGGTGTTTTAACATTCGCATATAAATAAACGGTTGCTCCGCCAATTCCAACACCTGTTGAATCATTACAAATTACATTCGCGATGCAATCGGTATTTTTTTTACATGAAGTGATAAATAAAAAGCCTATTCCAACCACTGCAATTGCTATAAAAAATCCTCTTAGTTTCATTTGTTCTTAAATTTTATACGATATTCGTAATAACAAATATAGTAAAATACTTTTAAATGACAAATAGTAAAGTACTAGTTTTTAGTGTTTTAATGCTTTTTAGAGGGATTTATGCCTTTTCACAAACCTATAGCAAAGAGACTATTTTAATAACTACTTCCTATGGGAACATGAAAATTAAGCTATTTGAAGAGACCCCTTTACATAAGAAAAACTTCCTAAAACTAATAAAACAAGGCACTTACGACAGCCTTCTGTTCCATAGAGTAATTAATAATTTTATGATCCAAGGCGGAGATCCCGATAGCAAAAGGGCAAATGATACTGTTTTATTAGGAAATGGCGATGTTGGTTATTGGATACCAGCCGAGTTTAACCCTAAAATTTATCACAAAAAAGGTGTGCTGGCAGCAGCCCGCGAAGGCGATGATGTTAATCCCAAAAAAGAATCATCCGGTTGTCAGTTTTATATTGTGATGGGTAAAAAATATGATTCTTTGGCTCTTCAAAAAGCTGAAATAAGAGTGAATCGCGAGATCATTACGAAAATAAATTATCTGGTTGGATTTGGCGGGAAAAGCATGAAACTAAAAACATATTACAACAGACTTTACGCTCAAGGTAAAAATGATAGTTTAAATTATGCCGTTAAACAATTAACCGATTCGGTAAGTAAAATAGAATATGCAAAAACAAAACATTATACCTGGACATCCGCACAGAAAAAAACTTACGCAACTTTAGGCGGCACACCGCATTTAGATAATAACTACACCATTTTCGGGGAAGTAATTGAAGGTTTAGATGTAATTGATAAAATTGCCGCAGTAAAAACTGATAAGAACGATAGGCCAAAAGAAAATATTAGAATGAAGATCACAATTCTAAATTAATCTTTTTTAAAATACATGTTAATGTTCAGATAAGGATGGTTGCGGTCGCTGATCATAAAATCTTTCTCATTCATTTTAAAAATTTTAAACCGGTTCGGAACATAATTGGCAGTTTCTTTATTCAATAAATATTTTTGCGTTGTGATCATGCTATCAGTACAATTAATTCTGACTTTTGCGATGGCCTTTCCGTGATAACCCATTTTTCCCTGGTGCATTATATCCCAGTCATAGATCATTACGGTATCAGTTGGGTTAAATTTTATTTTATATTTATTTAATTCGGTTTTATCAGCTGCCGATAAATCCTTTGCCAGTTTTAATTCGAAAGTATAGTATTGCATGCGATTACAAATGGCTGTATCGGTTGGGAAAAGTCTGGTACGCCCGTTGCGATGAGTAGTTCCTTTATATACAACGCCTAACTCTCTGATACTTTCGCAAGTTAATTGCGCAAAGGAACTTTGTATCATTAAACAAAGTATGAATCCAAAAACAAATTTCATTTTTATTTTTCTAATTTTCCCCAAACTCCTAATGGTAATTTAACTCCGCTTTTGGCACTCAAAAATAATTCACCCACGCTTAATTTTGATCTGTGTTTTGTTGCGAATGGGTTCAATAAATTCTCAGGAACCAAAGCTGAAAATCCCAGTGAATAAGCGTTTAAGATCAATAAATGTTTTTCTGCATCCAACAATTGCAAAACTTCGTGCATCATTTCAGCAATATTTTCTTCTAACTTCCATTTTTCGCCGTTAGGACCATGACCAAAAGCAGGAGGATCTAAAATAATTCCCTGATATTTATTCCCTCGGCGAACTTCTTTTTTCACAAATTTCAAAGCATCATCTACAAGCCAGCGAATGTTATCTAAATTTGATCTCTGCATGTTTTCGTTAGCCCACGAAACAACTTGTTTAATGCTATCCACGTGCGTAACATCCGCACCGGCAGCACGTGCAGCGATTGAAGCACCTCCGGTATACGCAAACAAATTCAAAAATTTTGGTTTGTCAAGTTCCGACAAATAATTATAGATCGTATCCCAATTAACAGCTTGCTCCGGAAAAACACCAACATGTTTAAAAGCAGTTAATCCTAATCTAAAAACCAATTCACTTCTGACTTCTGGCTTCTGACTTCTGACTTCATATCTAATCTCCCATTGGTCATTTGCTTGTTTTAATTTTTTCCATTCTCCGCTTGAGCTTGATTTTGGAATAAATTTTACCGTAGCTTGTTTTTCCCAATCTGCATTCGAAAATATTTTTGGCCAAACAGCCTGAGGCTCGGGCCTAATGGTAATACATTTTCCAAACCGTTCCAGTTTTTCAAAATCACCGCAATCAATTAGTTCGTAATCTTTCCAGTTTTTAGGACTTAGCAATTCCATAATACAAAGAAAATGAAAAAGTATAACTTACAAAGCGTAAATTCATTATTTAGTAAAGAGAAAATTGTTAATAAATGCCATTAATAAAGGCAGTTTCAATTTTTAAAAATTATACTTTAGATAAATTTTATTTATGCAAAAGCCCGGCTCATCTTTCTTTATTCTTATCTCTGTTTTTTTCTTTTGGGGTTTTGTAGCCGCAAGCAACGATATTTTAATTCCTGTTTTCAAAGAAAAACTACATCTTGAGCAATGGCAAAGTCAAATGATATCGTTCGCTTTTTATGTTGCATATACTATTGGCTCCATCATTTATGTCCTGCTTTCAAAAGCAAATGGCAGCGATATTTTAAATAAAATCGGTTACAAAAACGGAATAGCACTGGGCTTGGTAATTTCTGCTATCGGCACTTTATTATTCTATCCTGCTGCTCAATCATCTTCTTTTTCTTTAATGATCAGCGGTTTATTTATTGTTGGTTTAGGTTTTTCTTTACAACAAACTGCTGCAAATCCGTTAGCAATCACGATTGGTGATCCTAAAAAAGGCGCTCAACGATTGAGCATGGCAGGCGGAATCAATAACATCGGTACAACTATCGGTCCATTAGTAATTAGCTTCGCGATTTTTGGTTCAATTGCCGGAGGTGTAAAATTAGACAGCATTGAAGCAGTAAAAACTCCTTATTTAATTTTAGGGCTTGCCTTTATTATTGTCGCCATAATTTTTAAATTTTCATCTCTTCCGAATAAAATTGAACATAAAGAAGAAATTAATTCAGCTTCAGTCCCTGCAAGAAAAAGTGCATTAGCATATCCGCAACTTGTATTGGGTATGATCGCCATTTTTATTTATGTTGGTGTTGAAGTTTCAACTGCATCAAATCTTCCTGAATTCATGAGACAACACGCAGGCATTAGTACAGAAGGTGCCGCGCCTTATGTTTCATTATTCTGGGCCAGTTTAATGATCGGTCGCTGGACCGGCGCCGTGCAAGCTTTTGATCTAAAAAAAGGATTTAAACATATTGCGCGTTTCTTAATGCCTTATCTCGCCTTCGGAGTTTTTTTATTGGTAAATAAAATTGCTAATAAAGATCTAACGCCATTTTATTTATACGTTTTTGTAATTGTTGTTATGATCGCAGGCGATATTTTGAGCAAAGGAAATCCGGCACGGCAATTACTTATTTTTTCTTTGCTGGGAATTGCAGCATTGTTTGTCGGCATTTTTGCTGATGGAATGATAAGTGTGTATTCATTTATTAGCGTAGGATTATTTTGTTCAACCCTGTGGCCTTGCATTTTTACGTTGGCAATTGCAGGACTCGGAAAATTCACCAATCAAGGTTCAAGTTATTTAATTATGATGATCATGGGCGGCGGATTTATTAGTTTATTCCAAGGCTGGTTGGCCGGCGATAATTTACTTGGAATACAATGGAGTTATTTAGTCGGCGTAATGTGTTTTGCTTATTTAGCTTTTTACGGATGGAAAGCAAGTTCAATTTTAAGATCGCAGGGAATTGATTACGACACCAATACAGAAATTGCGTACTAATTAAAA
>DATMPR010000388.1:0-4674 GCA_035567575.1 Bacteroidia bacterium | reverse complement strand
ATGGAATTTCCATATAAAGAAATTGAAAAAATAACGAATTTTAAATTAATTTTTAATTACGGAGCAAATCCAGGAGGATCGAATAAGGTTGAACATTATTAAATCCAAGGATATTTATCTTCGAGGCAGTCTTCATAATTACAATTACTGTAATACATATCAACCTTATTTTTTGCTTCATCTTCTGTGGCGCCAATAATAAAGTCGTCCATGTTTTTTACAGTATCTTTAAATAACCAACCAAGCCCAAAGTATTCGAGTGAGCCAAGTGGACACTAACAACAAGCTGGAAGTTTTAGTCTTTTGTGAATTTTGAAATAAGTTGTTGCTTGTTCGGGTTAACTATTTTAAAAACATAACAACCGCCCGAAAGTTGTGAAACATCAATTTCTTTTTGGTACTGTAATTTTAAAACGGACTGTCCCAAGCTATTTATTATTTCTATTTCAGAATTTTCCGTCTCGATTTGCGGAGCCGAAATAAACAAAGTAGTTAAAACTGGATTTGGGTAAATTGAAATTTGGTTGTTAAAAAAATATTCTTTAATTCCAACACATGGATTAGAAGGATTAAAAATTATCAATTGAGTGCTTCCCATACATCCGTTGAAATCGATTGCGTTTATTGTGTAATTACCAGAACAGGCGTTGGAAATGGTATTTGTAGTGGCAAATGTAGGTGTCCATGTATAATTATATGGCGGAGTTCCGCCAGAGACAACATACACAGTTGCCGAGGCATCACAAGCTCCCATACATGAAATGGGAGTATTGGTAGCAAACACCCCTAAGGAAGTGGTGCAATTGGTTTTAATAATTTTCTTATTGATAGTTTTTCTATGACCCAATTTTAAAACCACAAAATACATTCCGTTGGGAAAGGCATCCATAATTAACGAGTCCTGATAGTATCCTGAAGCCATTACATTATTCGACTTTGGATTTAGCATTATTTGAGCAAGAGTGTTATAAACCGTCAAAGAAACCGTATCGTTCTGCGAAAAACTATAAAATGCGCAGGTTCTTTTTTGAAACAGAGACGGCGTTATGTTTAAGCTGTCAACAGTAGTTTGCCCGTACATTAAATTCGCAAAAGCAAACGAAATTAAAAATATTGGAAGCGCCCTTTTCAATTAATGTTTTATGAATTTAGAATGAAACTGTTTCTTATCTGAAGTGATTATTTTTAAAACGAAACAACCGCTTGAAAGTTGTGAAACATCAATTTCGTTTTTATAAATCGATTTCAAAACAGTTTGTCCTAAAGTGTTTGTGATTTCAATTTCCGTTTCTGGTTCAAAAGATTGTTCCGTCGAAATAAAAAGTGTACTTGAAACAGGGTTAGGGAATACACTTATACTGATAGAAGAATTATCTGTTTCCAAAATATTTGTTGGACCAGACGGAATTGTTACACCACAATAACCAAAACAACAACCATCTTGGTAATCTACTGTATAAGAACCTGCACAAAGATTGGTCCAAGTTCCATTCGGCGAGGAATAATTGCAACAAAGCGTAGTAAGGGTAAATGCTATTGGGCCACAAGACCCAGCTGATGTACTATTGCTAATAATTCCATTACAACAAGTAGAACAAGTCGGAGCGGTATATGTTATAGTGACCGAATATGTACATTGACTAAAAGAATCAATTACACAAATAGTCAAAAGTATTAAAAGTAGTTTTTTCATCCCTTTTATTTGGCAAAAAACGCGCCATTTTTAATTATCTCGATATAATAAGCCGCTTTTGTACAATCTGATTTTTTGAGATCAGTTGGAGGGTATAAATTCCGTCTGGTAAACCAGAAACATCAATTTCATTTATAAATGGAGTCTTTAAAATTGTTTCACCTAAAGTATTTATTATTTCAATTTGCGCTTCAAAATATTGTTCGTCTGAAATATACAAAGTATTAGAAGCTGGATTCGGAAATACTTTTAAAGAGTTTAGCGGTTCAATGCCCTCATTTATTCCAGTACAAACATTCACACTAACGGTCGTAACCACGAACCCTGTGCATGACCCATTTTGACTTGTAATAGTATAATTACTAGTGGAAGTGGGTGAAATATTTACAGTATTTGTTGTTGCTCCAGTGCTCCATGTATAATTGGTTGCACCGGTGGCAGTAAGAGTTGTGCTAAATCCCGAACAAATATTATTGTTTCCAGTAATATTTATTATGGGAGTAATTGTTGAAGTACCTATGTAAAAGATGAGCGAGCTTTTACAGAAATTTCCATCTATAAAATCATATTCATAATACCCGGGTGTTGTTATGGTATAACCAAATGGAGAAGATACACTTGTCGAAAGATTTGTCCAAGTTTGAGATGTTGGTGCCAATGTTGAGGAGTTCCAGCCACCCATAGCAATGGAATAATTGGAACACGGTAAAAAACAGTTTGGATTCGCTTGCAGAACTATTGAAGGAACTGGCTGGGATGAAGTAACATTAACCTCTTTCAGATTGGAACACTTATTTAAATTATCATTGTAAACAGCGAAGTAAGTTCCAGGTGTTCCGGTGCTGAATGAAATTGCTGTACCAAATGGACACAAAGTAACATGATTAATATCTGTTGTAAAATAAGATACATCTTGATACCAAGTCCCGCTTACATTTAAGGTTGGATTACATGTTGCTGAGAAGGTTACAGAGCCACCACATGGTACGGTTGCTGTTAGTGGACTTACTGATACATTGGGCGCTAATACATTGGGATAGATAGTTATTGTTTGGGTTGTCTGACAGAAACTAAAAGGAGAAGAGTCAGATATAAGAGTATAAGTGCCGGGATAAGAAAAATTATAAGATGCCGAAATTGCGTTTGATCCGGAAGAAGTAACCCCAATATTCGGAATTATTTTATAATCATAAATTGGAATGGTGGAAGTATTTACGACATTAATATTTAAACGGCTTGGATTACAACCCAATGTAAAGTTGCCGGAAGAACTATTAATTGAATAGGTTGGACATTGGGCATTTATGTTTATGAAGAAGCTGAAAAGGGCTATAATGGCAATAAGTTTTTTCATGGTAATAAATGTAAGGCAAAAAACGTGCCAAGATTTATTATTTGGTAACAACTAACCGTTTTTGTGCAATCTGATTTTTTGAAATGATTTGAAGAGTATAAACTCCGATAGGAAATTCAGAAGTTTCGATTTGCGCTTTACCATTTCGCACTACTAAACTTTCGCTACGTATTATTTTGCCGGTAACATCTGTAATTTTGATTTCAATAGTCGGGTCGTAGAAATAACTTAAAGAAATATTTACTAAATCTTTTGCCGGCTGTGGATAAATGCCAATGCTTTGTGCAAAAGCAGTATTCTCGTTTATTCCACTGCTAATATTTACATTAACAGTATCTGTTTTTATATTCCCACAAATATTTTGGGTGACAACATAACTAAACGTTCCAAGTGAAGTTGGTTTAACCCATATACCTGCACTATCTCCTACCGTAACTGTTCCAGTTGTCCATGTGCAATCTAATCCAATCTCCGGTGGTCGACCAATAAACGCACTATCACCCAAATTAATATTCTTATCTGGGCCAGCGTAGGCAGGAAGATTGTAATCAATGATACTTACATCATCAATGTTATATGTTGACCAACCTGGTTGGCTTGAATTAACTGTTGTTGTATTAACACTACTATTCGGAAAAAAGTTGCCAATTACAAGATATTTTTCTGAACCATTAGCTGTAAATGTTCTGCTAACTTCAATCCAATTTAAAGTATCACTTATAATATTACCAGAAGGATTTGATATTTGTGGTGTTAAATAAGTCAATGGTATAGTACATGTTGAAATTGTATCAATAGTTATATCAGCAAGATATATACTCAAAGCGTCAATTCCATACTTGCATTTATTGATTAAGTTAACGTGCATTTTAACGCAATATTTTACACCTGTAATTAAGTTACTTCTTAATCTGTTTTTTAAATATGCTCTTTGATTGGTTGGGCTACAAGCAGGTGTTGGGCAATAAAACGAACCGCAGATAGCGTATGCTTTACCGGTTCTAGCGTATTGATATGAAAAAACATTAGAGGGAACAGAAGTATTAATATTGGTAGAACAGGAATTATAATAATCTCCTCCACATAATGGTTTAGTCGAATCAATTCCACACCAATATTTTGCTTTATATATTTCATTAAAATTAATATTACATGTATACTTATCCTCAAAAGAAGGATTATTAACAAAATTCACTTGGGAGAAAAAATTGTCGCTAATAAAAAATAAAAGCAGAACAAGAATTCTCTTGTTCTGCTTTTTATGCAACTTAGAACTATTTAGTAATAACCAATTTTTTAACGACTTTTTCATTATTCTGATTAACTAAAGTTACAAAATAAATACCAGAATTCATATTTAATTTAATATTGGCACTGAAACCGCTGGTTTTTAAATTGTAGTCACCTACGGTCCTGCCATTAACATCAGTAATCACAACTTTTACATCTTCTTTTTCATTATTGGTGCTAATAAATAACTCGTTACTTGCAGGGTTAGGATATATGTTAACAATCCAATTACTGATTGGGTTTAATGGATTGTTGCCTAAACGAGAAGAATTATTGTTAGGGCAATTATCTTTAAATAATTCCACTGATGTATTTATAACGTTATACAAAGCCCTTG
>DATMPR010000387.1:0-3535 GCA_035567575.1 Bacteroidia bacterium | reverse complement strand
AGCTTGAATCATTTAAAAAAAGAAAGGAGGAATATGAAAAAATGAAACAAATTATGAAAACAGAAAAAAATAACTTAATTTTAAATTAAACTCGAAACACTATCTAATGATTAGTTCAAATTACTTTGACGACATACACCCAATCCTAATAATGGTTCCTTTGTGCTTCAAGTAGATAATGAATTTGAAAACTGCAAATTGCTTTTATTTAATTCCCTTGGGCAAAAAGTTCATGAACAAAAAATAACTCAAGGAGAAAATAATATTACAACCAATAATATATCCAAAGGTTTATACCATTACACCTTATCTGAAAATAAGCAGGTAATTCATAATGGTAAAATGGTTGTAGATTAAAAAATACTTTTTAAACGAACTATAAATTTATTTCTGTAAATTAACATTATGAAAAGACTTTTTCTTTTAATCTTTCTTTTTTCTAATATTTTGATTAAAGCACAAAATTATTGTAATCCTCCCTTAATGCCAACAGACTTTTTTTATCCTAATACGACTTCCACTTATACAAACTCAGGCCTACCATATCTATGCGGACCTAATACGACTCTTTATGACACGCTTGGTTTAGGAACTTGCCGTAATGCGTTTTTAAATAACAATACTGTTTTGTTTTTTAAGCAAACCCCAAACAATTGTACTGCGGGCGGCAGTCATACTTTTTGGCTTAAAAACAACAGCATGTTAAATTTAATTGGCTCTACTGGAACTGTTACGATCTTTTATGAACCCTTGGCAACAATAAATAATCCAGGTGGCATGACGATTACGCCTTATACTTCGACCTGCACGGTTGTAACTTATCAATATGGTCCATGTCCCTTAAGTATAAATGAAATTTTAACTAAGCAAGTTATTTTTCACGTTTGGCCAAATCCATCCTCAACGAAAATAAATATTGACCTAATAAATTCTGCCGAGCAATACGTGGAAATAAAAATAACTAATCAACTTGGTGAAATAGTTTATGAACGAAAACAATTCCCAATTATTGAAAAAGAAATTCCGATTGACAATCTTTCAAACGGTTATTACTTGATTCAAGTTAAAACAAAAATCGGACAACAGTCAGAAAAACTCATTGTTCTTCGATAGATCTGTGCTCATTGTTGGGCTTCACTTGTTATTACCATAATTATTTTGTATTTTTATAATTATTACATTGAAATTAAACTGAGTCTCCATATATTTTTATTACTTATTTCTATTATCGGATATTCTCAAGTAACAATTGTGAATAATGGTAATTTAAATGGTTTTGCAATGACCAACATCGTTGGCTCACCTACAAAATATAATTCCCCAACCGGTGTAAATATTACTGGCGGCTTTGGGACACATTCCTGCAACTTAGACACTGTGTTGAATTTAACTTGCTACGACTCCTTAAAAATTATTTTTACTATTTCAAAAGGGAATTTTTCCGGATCAAGTTCCCTTAATGGGATTCCAGCATCTTTATCTCCTACGACCTATTCATATACTACTACAAACACAAGCAGCTTATCCTTTAGCGTTATTATTAACTACTTTAGTATTAACGGTACTCAAAATTTACTTATAAAAAACTTGAAAATAATCGGGTATCAAACTATATCAACCTGTACTGCTGCGCCAGTCCAGCCCACTGCCGTAATGGGGCCAACAATAGTTTGTGCAGGTGCAACAAATGTTTTTTTTACTCCTCCTATATGTGGGGCAACCAGCTATAATTGGATTCTCCCTTCAGGTTGGACTGGCACTTCAACAACAAACACCATTGCTGTGACCACAACTACTGCAAGTGGTAGTTTAAGTGTAACCGCAAATAATGTTTGCGGCGCTTCTTCACCTCAAACATTAAACATTAGCGTTAATACTTTTACACCTTCAGTCCCAGGTACCGTAAGCGGAATTACCCCTGTTTGCTATGGTGCTTCAACAAATTATAGTGTTGCTCTTGTTGCTGGCGCGACATCTTATTCTTGGGCTGTACCTGCTACATGGTATATTTCGCCAAGCTCAACAAATACCGTTTACACAATCCCTGTTTCAAGTGGTAATATTACTGTTACTGCTTCCAATTTTTGTTTTACAAGTTTGCCTCAAACATTTAGCGTTACGGTATTTCCACAAAATAATGTTAGTGTAACTATTAATCCAAACCCGATTTGCGCAGGTCAATCCGTAACACTTACAATGACATGTTCAAAGATGAAAACGTATCTTTGGAGTCCAGGACCAGGTGGAAACCCAATGGTTGTTACTCCTACGATAAGCACCAATTATCAAGCTACAGCTTTAGATTCAAATAATTGTCAAACCACTTTATGGGTCACGCCCATTGTTTTAACTTGTACAGAAATAAACTCTCTTACATTGACAAATGACGAAATAAACTTTTATCCAAATCCTTTCAATAATAAAATAACAATTATTTCAAACGGTAGAAAAAATTCAATTCAAATTTACAATTCACTCGCCTCTCTTGTTTACAATGCAATAATAGAAGATACGAAATCGGAAATTGATTTAAGCGGCTTATTTAACGGTATCTATTTTATCCGTATTTCAAATGAAAAAATAATTTCAACTAAAAAAGTAATTAAAGAGTAAAAAGCTTTTTCCGACAGATAAGTTTTTCTATGCAGACGCCGACAGAAAAACTATGTGGCCACTACTAAACTAGAAAACACTTTTCAAACTAACTATTTTTAGCATATCTCGATATAAATTAGTTCGACAATTTGACCCTTCGCAACATAATATGTAACAAGCATTGTATGACCTTTTTATTCTACTGATTGTTTACTATCTTTATTTAAAATCTAAATAAGATGAAAAAAGATTTTCTAAGAGCGGTGTTTACTTTTGTCTTTTTGTTTAGAATAACTGTAAGTAGCAAAGCACAAACTTTCCCATGGGCAATAAGTGGTAAGGGAACCAATGCAAATCTCAATGAAGGTTATGCGGTGTGTATTGATCCATTTAATAATATATATGTTACTGGGGAGTATAGCTCATCTAATTTTGCTTTTGGTAGCTATACACTAAGCTCGCCTGGTGGTGTTTTCCTTGCTAAATTAGATGCTATGGGGAATGTCTTATGGGCAAAAAAATGTAGTATTACAACTTCAACTGGATTTGCTGATGCCTGGTCGGTTTCTGCTGATCAAAATGGAAATCCGTTTATTACAGGCGCGTATACCGGCTCGGTTGTTACTTTTGGGACTTATACACTTACTAATTCGGGAAACCAGGATATATTTCTCGCCAAATACGATGTGAACGGAAATCTTCAATGGGCAAAAAGTGCAGGAGGAACAGGTAATGAAACTTCATGTAGTGTGCATGCTGACATGAATGGAAATTCGTTTATCACAGGAAACTTTAACAGTCCAACCCTTGCTTTCGGAACAACTACACTTACCAATTCCGGTGCCAGCGATCTTTTTTTAACTAAATACGATCCAAACGGAAATGTGCTTTGGGCGAAACGTGCTGGAAATAATTATTCAGATGGAGGCAGTAGTGTTAG
>DATMPR010000386.1:0-7537 GCA_035567575.1 Bacteroidia bacterium | reverse complement strand
GATGGGAAAACCCTCAGTGAAAAAAGAAATTGAATGAAAAAAGTAAGCAGTAGGCAGTTAAAAAAAGAATGCTTTTTTAATACAAACTTTTAATGTGATTTAAGGTGGAAGGATCGTTCCACTGAATATATCCTAAAACTTCTTTCACAACTTCCATTTTTTGATTCACGATATAAGTAACGGGAATGGAATTAATTCCTATTTCAGGAAATTGTTTTTTCAATTTTAAAAACCTGAACGGATATCCTTTTGCTTCTTTAAATGCTGTTAATTTTTCAAGTGGCTCATCAGTTATGCAAACAACTTCAATGTCTTTTAAATCTGTATTTTTTATTTTATTAATGTCCTGCATTTCTTCCAAACAATTACCACACCAGCTTGCATAAAAGGATATAATTAATTTTTTTCCTTTCAGATCATTAATGTTGAATGGTTGTCCGGCTTCGGTTATAATTTCCAATTTCTGAATATCAATACTAGGCACCATTTTGTATTTATTATAGAAATAGAACACAACAAAGGCCAAAATCACCCCGAAACCTGCAAAAATCAGTCTTTTACGCATAAGAAATTATGACAAAGTCATCACTATGTGAAAAACGCATGGTTAATTAATTTTCAAGGAAGGGCGTTTTCGGTACAAAATTACGAATAGATTTGTGTTTTGCACATGAAATAGTCAAATACTATTATCAACAAACAGACAAAAATTTGGCTATTCCAAGTGACCACTAAAAAACAATTTAATTGCATTTGAAATGGATAAGGAAAATATTAAATTTTATATGGCGACTCATCATTGGCTTTGTGATCCTCTCCGTTTTATCAGTTATTTTGTTCCGATGGATGCCTGTTCCGGTTACGCCCTTAATGGTGATCCGCTGTATTGAACAAAAAATGGATGGCAAAAAAATGCATATGAGTCATGATTGGGTACCTTTTGAGGAAATAAACCCAAAATTACAATTAGCAGTAGTTTGCAGTGAGGATCAAAATTATTTAAAGCATTTTGGATTTGATTGGGGTGCTATTCAAAAAGCAATGAAAGAAAATGAACAAGGTAAGCATATCCGCGGCGCAAGCACGATCACACAACAAACTGCAAAAAATGTTTTTTTGTGGCCGGGAAGAAGCTACATACGCAAGGCATTCGAAATTTGGTTCACACTTTTAATTGAAATTTTTTGGAGTAAAGAGCGAATTATGGAAGTGTATTTGAATAGCATTGAAATGGGTGACGGTGTTTATGGTGCTGAAGCTGCTTCGCAATATTGGTTTAAAAAGAAAGCAAGTAAATTAACCAAAGATGAAGCCGCTGCAATTGCTGCCATTCTCCCCAGTCCGTTACGTTATAGAGCCAATCCCGCAACTAATTATGTTGAAAAGCGTAAACAATGGATAAAGAGCCAAATGAATTATTGGGGTAATAAATTGGATTACGATAAGTACAAGGATGATGATGAACCGGTTAAAAGTAAGCAATAAGCAGCGGCAGTAGGCAGTTAAAAAAAGAATAATAGAACAATTGAATAACGAAGTAAATTAGAAATTTAAAATTAAGAACAAAAATAACCTAATAACTGATAACCAGTGCACAAACTCCTTCTCATATCTTTCTCCCTTATCTGCTTTAGCTGCGGACAATCGAACTCTGAGTTTGGCGGGATGGGCTTTATGAAACCGGAAGCGCCGGCTGTTATTAAACGTACTTCAAAATATAAAGATATTGCATTTCGTTTAGATACTTTGTTTTCGAAAATGAGTGCGAGTGGTTTTAATGGTGCTGTCATCGTTGCGAAAGACGGAGAAGTTATTTATCAAAAAGCATTTGGTTACGCCGATAAAAAAAATAATATTCCTGTATCGGATACAACTTCCTTTCAATTAGCTTCAGTATCAAAAGTGATTACCGCAACCGCTGTGATGACTTTGGTTGAAAAGGGTCTAATAAAATTAGATGATACGTTTGCTTCTTATTTTCCTGAATTTCCATACACCACAATCACAATTAAGGAATTACTGGCGCACCGTTCCGGGTTACCAAACTATTTATATTTTTTAAATGATATTGTTACAAGCAAAGAGAAAATTTTAACCAACGCCGAAATGCTGCAACTAATGGTTGAGAAAAAACCGCCGCTCTATTTAAAACCAAATTATGCTTTCAATTATTGCAATACAAATTATGCACTGCTTGCTTTGTTGGTTGAAAAAGTGAGTCACAAAACATTCTCCAATTATTTAAGAGAAGAAATTTTTCTTCCGCTTGGCATGAAACATTCGGGAACAATTTTAAGCCTGGATATTTTTGAAAAATCAGTTTCAAAACCTTATGACAACCGCTGGAAAATAATTGAGCGTGAAGCGTCAGATTATATTGTTGGTGATAAAAGTATTTTTTCAACTCCATATGATATGTTTTTATTTAGTGAAGCTTTGTACCAGGGAAAATTATTAAATCCAGAAACACAAGTATTGTCTTACACTGCTTTAAGCCGTGAAAAAAAATTATCTAACTACGGTTTAGGATGGCGCATGAAAGATTTTAAAAATGAAGAAAAGAAAGAAGTTTTTCATAATGGCTGGTGGCACGGGTACAGAACAGCTTTTCACCGCCGCTTAAGCGATAAAATTACAATTGTAGTATTGAGTAATCAGCTTAACAGAAGTGCATATCAAACATATAAAATTTATCAGGCTATTGATGCCGATACATTATTTAGCAACGAGGCCGACACAGAATGATAGATTATATAAAAGTTCAGAAAACGGCACGCGTTGTCACAGAAGGTACAAACAATCCCAATTTAAGATCAGTTTGGTTAATTGCGCACGGATACGGACAACTCGCCACATTTTTCATAAGTAAATTCGAGAAAATATATGGTGAGGAAAATTTAATTATTGTCCCCGAAGGTTTGCATCGTTACTATATAAATGGTTTTATTGGAAGAATCGGTGCAAGCTGGATGACTGCGGAAGAACGCGAAAAGGATATTGAAGATTATCGTCAGTATTTAGATATCGTTTATGAAACTTACATTAAACCACTCGATAAAAAAGTTATTGTAAACGCACTGGGTTTTTCACAAGGAGGAGCAACCATTTGCAGATGGGCGGCATACACAAAAAACAGGATCGATAATTTAATTGTGTGGGGCAGTAATATTCCGCCCGATATGGATTGGGAAACTGATGTGCAGAAATTACGAAATCTGAATTGGCATTATGTGGCAGGTGATAACGACGAATTCCTCTCGGAAAAGAGAAGGGGAGAGCAATTACTTTTGCTGGAAAAAAATGGCATTATACCAAATTCAATTCATTATCAAGGGACACATGATATATTTGAAGAACCTTTGCTATTACTGAATAAAAATGTGTTAAAAAATTCATAATCTTGTCCTACATTACACTCTATAATGTTATTTTTGCATAGATGTTAACCCTCTACATAAAAGAGATCCGCAGCTTCTTAAGCTCCTTTATTGGTTATGTTGCCATTGGTGTTTTTATTACGCTAATTGGTTCTTTCATGTGGCTAATTCCAAGTGAAAGTACCGGTACAAATGTTTTAGAAAATGGTTTTGCTAATATCGATCCGCTTTTTGTTTTGGCACCTTGGGTTTATTTATTTTTAATTCCTGCTATTACCATGCGGACTTTCTCTGAAGAGAAAAAAACAGGAACAATAGAATTATTATTAACGCGTCCGTTGTCCGATATGCAAATCGTTCTTGCAAAATATTTAGCAGGATTTACTTTAGTGATGGTTTCTTTATTACCAACTTTAATTTATTATTATTCGGTAAGTAAATTAGCGGCCGATCATCGTGTTGGAATTGATACAGGCGGCATGTGGGGCTCGTATATTGGTTTATTATTTTTGGGAGCCGGATTTGTTTCCATTGGTATTTTTGCTTCTGCAGTAGCTGAAAATCAGGTGATCGCTTTTATCATTGCGCTCTTGCTTTGTTTCTTTGCTTATACCGGTTTCGAATACATTGCTATTTCAGGAATTTTTGGAAAGTATGATGCATTAGTGAAATCATTAGGCATTGATCATCATTACATAAGTATGAGTCGCGGTGTTATTGATACGCGCGATATGCTGTATTTTTTAAGTCTGATCGCTTTATTTAATATTTCTACTAAATTAGTTTTGCAAAGCCGGAAATGGTAAGTGAAAAAAAACATACCACAAGTAACAAACGCAAAGATATCAGCAACTTTGTGATGACGGCTGCCATTGTCATACTCGCTAATTTTGTGTTCTCATTTTATTTCAAACGTTTCGATCTAACTTCCGAAAAACGTTACACTTTAGCCGAATCAACACGAAAATTATTAAAAGGGTTAGATGATGTTGTATTCTTGAAAGTTTATTTAGGCGGTGATCTGAATCCTGATTTCACCAGATTAAAAAATGAAACAAAAGAAATTTTAGATGAGTTCAGGGCTTATTCTGATAATCAAATAGAATATGAATTCATTAATCCCGGTGAAAATCCAAATAAAGAGGAAGTAGATAAAATTGAAAAACAATTATACGATAAAGGAATTATTCCGGAGCAAATAATTGATAAGAGTAAAAAAAATCAAAAAGTAACGGAAACTATTATTTGGCCCGGCGCGATTGTCACTTATAAAGGAAGGGAAGTTCCGTGGCAAATTTTTAAACGCCAAACAGGAGGTGGCTTCACCAATGAAGTAAGCATAAATAATTCTGTGCAGGATCTGGAATACGGAATTACAAATACCATTCGTAAATTACGGGCACCACGCAAACCTGAAGTAACTTTTATTGAAGGTCACAGTGAGTTAGATACTTTACGTCAATACGATTTCATGCGCTCTTTAGGTGAGTATTACAATGTAAGCCGTATCACCTTAGATCAGAAGTTAGGAGCCTTAAAAGGAACGGATGTGATCGTTATCACTAAGCCTGATTCATCTTTTGTTGAAAAAGATAAATTTATTATTGATCAGTTCATCATGAATGGCGGCAAAGTGTTGTGGATGATCGATCCTGTGATTTTGGATATGGATACTTTCAGGTTGCGTCAATTTACATTGGGTTTCAGTAATGATTTGAATTTGGAGGACATGTTATTTAAGTACGGCGTGCGTTTAAATCCTGTTTTAGTTCAGGATATGCAATGCGCAAACATTCCAGTGAATGTTGGATTTAAAAACGGACAACCAAACTTTAAACCTTTTCCATGGTTATACAATGTTTTGATCATGCCTGATATTGATCATCCCATTGTGAAAAATCTGGATTTAATACGATCGGAATTTGCAAGTACAATTGATACAGTTTCAGCAAGAGGAATTAAGAAAACAGTTTTATTGCACACATCAAGATTCACAAAAGCTCAACCTACACCTGCTCGTGTAGCTTTAGCAATGGTACAATTTAAACCTAAGGAAATACAGTTTAATAATCCATATCAAATTGTTGCTTGTTTGTTAGAAGGAGAATTTAATTCTAACTACGCAAACAGATTACCAACTGCAATTTTGCGCGACTCATCCATTGCCTTTAAAGATCACGGTAAAAAAACAAAAATGATCGTAATTGCGGATGGTGATATTTCGAAAAATGAAGTGAGAAGAAGTACGGGCCCGTTACCTTTAGGATATGATGCTTTCACGAATCAAACTTATGCTAACAAAACTTTTTTAATTAACTGTGTAAATTATTTATTGGATGATGAAGGTTTATTGCAACTACGCGCCCGCGAAATAAAATTACGTTTATTAGATAAAAAGAAATACGAGGGAAAAGAATCAAAATGGCAATTAATTAATATAGCGTTACCATTAGGACTTGTTATCGCGTTTGGAATGCTCCAGTTTTATATCCGTAAAAAGAAGTATGCTTCTTAAAAACATAACTGTCATTCCTAACTCGTTTCGGAATCTTTTAGATTCGTATTTTTAAAGATGCTGAACTTGATCAGCATGACATTCAGGTTACTTCAACTTCTCATTTCCTTTATGCCTTTCACTATCACGATTCGTTTTCTTATCTATATTTTTCTTCAAAGCTTCTTCTAAATTAACACCGGTTTGATTGGCAATACAGATCAGTACAAATAAAACGTCGGCTAATTCATCATCCAGTAATTTTGTTTTATCACTTTCCTTTTCCGATTGTTCGCCATATTTTCGGGACATAATGCGGGCGACTTCTCCAACTTCCTCAGTTAAAATAGCCATATTGGTTAACTCGTTAAAATAGCGGACACCATAGGTTTTTATCCAGGTGTCAACGATTTGTTGGGCTTGTGAAATAGTCATAACATTTGTTTTACAAGCCGCAGATTTCGCAAATGCAATCCGCGTTAATCCGCGAAATCTGAGGCTGATTATGTAAGGTTAAATATAATTATTAAGTTTGATGATATTAAACTGAATTAAATGTTTTCGAAGAAAAACCGTCTTATTACCAGCATAGTTATTGCCATGATAATTGGTTTAATAACAGGGTTTTTAATTAATAGATCAATTGTTGCCGAAAAGACCGATTACGCAAAAATAACTTTGGTTAAGAGCGGTGATGTTGAAGTCATAAAAAAAGTAGAGGCCGGATTAAATAAATTCAGCGAAAAAACATTTAAAGAACAGAAGAAAAAAATTGCATCGCGTTTTTCTATATTGAGCGATATTTTTTTACGGATGGTCAAAATGATCATCGCTCCCTTAGTCTTTGCAGTTTTGGTTTTGGGCGTTGCAAAAGTAGGCGACTTTAAATCTGTTGGGAGAATTGGATTGAAAACTTTAATTTATTTTACGTCCGCAACTTTAATTGCGCTGATGTTGGGATTAGTAATCGTAAATATATTTCAACCCGGTAAAGTCATGCATCTTGATAAACCCGATTCAAGTTCGGAAACCGGAATTAAATCAAACGCACAGGATGCAAAGAATTTTATTTCGCATGTTATTCCTGATAGCATTGTAAATGCAATGGCAAGTAATGACGTTTTACCAATTGTTGTATTTGCTTTATTTTTTGGTGTGGCTGCTGCTTCACTCGGAAAACAAGGTGAAGCCATGATAAAAGCCTGCGATAGTTTAGCGCACATCATGTTTAAGATCACAAATTATGTAATGAATTTCGCGCCTGTCGGAATTTTTGGAGCAATAACCGCGGTTGTCATCATGCAAGGTTTAGATGTCTTGAATGGTTACGCGTATTTGATTATGTGTTTCTTTGGCGGATTATTATTTTTTGTATTTGTTGTGTTATGGATCATTGCTGTTTCTTTCAAAATAAAATTCTACAAATTATTATCCGATGTAAAAGAACCAATTTTATTAGCGTTTAGCACAGCAAGTTCAGAAAGTGCAATGCCAAAAACAATTGAAGCTTTAGAAAAACATGGCATCAGCAACCGGATCGTAAGTTTTGTTTTACCATTGGGATATTCTTTTAATTTAGATGGCTCCATTATGTATATGACATTCGCTACTTTATTCATTGCGCAATCATACGGCATGGATATTGGCATGACCGATCAAATTAAAA
>DATMPR010000385.1:0-20120 GCA_035567575.1 Bacteroidia bacterium | reverse complement strand
TGTACTGAAAATGCAATAAATATAAATGCAATAAAAACCCGCATCTGGCAAAAATAATTTTTATGAAATTAAATTTACGAAAAAAATGGAACTTTTACAAGATAAAAAAGAAAATTAATACAGTAGTAATTAACCAATGTCATTCGGTTAAGCCTTCCATATTTTAACAAATCGATTATTTGTAAAACTAATTAATTGACTAAGCAGAAGTACTACTTCACTTGAAATACATTGGTCTCCACCCAACTTTTGCCCCAATTTTCAAGTTCTTCCTTAGTCCAAAGTTCAGGATAAAAAACACGTTTTTGGAAACGCGGCGGTAAATATTTTTGCCAGTTAGTGCCGCCTGTTGCTGCAATATCCTCAGTGTTAGCTTGTAAATAACGAACAGCGGATTTATAATGTACTAATGGCCAGTTAATATTTACATTCACGTCTAAATTCTTCAACGCATTAATTATATTCTGGTTCTTTTGGTCTTCTGTTGATAGCGCTTTGTATTTTGCCCATAAATTTTTTGATTTATGATCGTTAGCCATGGCAATAAATTTGTCGGAGTATTTTTTTTCGAATTGTTTTAACGTTAATGTTTTTTTACCGCTTGCTAATTCAGTTGCACCTTTATTCCAATAAATATTTTGAAACATATCTTCAATGCTTGCATTTTTACCTGCGTAATTTGCTCTTACATCTTTATCAACTAAATTAATAAAATCAGTCGAAGCAATTTCGATCATTCTGTATTGTGCACTTTGGAAACCACTTGCCGGTAACAACGCCATACGGTAACGCAAGAATTGCTCTTTTTCCATTCCGTTGATCATGATCTCGAATGATTTTGTCAATGCTTCAAAATAACGGTTAATGCGCATAACACGTTCTGCAAAAAATATTGGATCTAATTTAGTTTTCCATCCAAGTAATTGCCCGTTCGGTAAAATATCCGGAGCATTATTTGAAATCTGATCATACTCGTGCAAACATAATTTAAAATACAGTTCAGTAATTTGATGATACATGATAAAGATCATTTCATCAGGGAAATCTGTTTTAGGATTTTGAAGAGTCAGTAACGTATCAACTTGCGTATAATCCCAATAGGTAAGATAATTCGATAGTAACAAACCATCGAGATAACCATCTAAGTCCTGACCCATTAAAGCGTATTTCTCTTCAAGTAATTTTATTTTTTGTTCGATCTTTGTGTCCATGTTATGCAATTTATTTTGTGAAGGTAATTAAACCCTTTGTTTATTAAAATAACTTATGTCAAATTTTTAGCTTTAGCAATGGGCTTCTCTTCGGGATAGCAATTCATCATATAGTCTTTCAACATCATTGGCTAAACGTTTGTACGAAAATTTTTGTAAAACCTGTTGTTGTCCGTTTTTTGCTTTTGCGGATAAAGTTTCAAAATTATTAACTGCATTTAAGAGTTGGTCTATGAATTCCTGAGGTTTTTTCTGATCGCATAAAAGTCCGCAATCTTTATGTAAAATATCGGCGGTGCCGCCAACATTTGTAGCGACAATGAATTTTCCGGCGGCTTGTGCTTCAATTAAACTTACAGGTGTGCCTTCGTTTTTTGAACTTAACGCTACCAGATCTAATCCTGCTAAAGCCCAATCAACATCCTTTATCCATGAAGTGAAACAAAATAATCTTGCGTTTGAAGCTTCATTGGTAAATGGTAATTTTTTTGCAATTAAATAATTTTCCAATTGCTGACGGGTTTCCCCATCGCCAATAATAAATGCGCGTACTTTTTTAGTTGAATTTTTCGAAATGTTCTCAATGGCATCAATAAATAATTCATGATTTTTAACAGGAGCGAGACGGCCAATTATTCCAATTGCTAATTCATCATCCTGTAAATTATATTTAGAGCGGAAGTCTTTTCTCTTTTCATCTATATCAACGGTAAATCTTTCCAGATCAAACCCTAAATTAATAACGTAGGATTGTTGCGGCGAACAAATTTTAAATGTTTCAGTTAATTCTTTTTTCTGAATATCGCTGATCGCAATAATAGCATCCGTTCTTTTAGACAAATATCTTTCAATACTTTTATAAAATGCGGTTTTTAATTTTCCGAAATAAGAATGAAAAACATGTCCATGAAAAGTATGAACAATAATAGGAACTTTACAACGAATTGCTGCCATTCGTCCAACAGCGCCTGCTTTTGAAGCGTGTGTGTGAACTATATCCGGTTTATATTCTTTAATGATTTGCTTAATGCGTTTGTAAGCGGCATAATCATTTTTTAAACCGATACTTCGTTGCAGTTCTTCAATTATAATTGGTTTTAATCCCAATTTATCGGTAATATGTAAGGAACTTTCTTCGCCTTCTTCTTCAGCACCGCCGATTAAAAGTGTTTCGTAATTAGAAGATAAATATTTACTCAGGTAAGCCACATTGTAAGTGATGCCACCTAAATTAAAACGATTGATTATCCTTAGTACTTTCTTAGCCATTTATCTGCGAATACGAATTGTTCGAATATACGAATCTGAGTGGTTATTTTTGTTTATTGATCTGTTTTAATAAAGTTTTTAAAATTAGCATACCAGTTTTGAAAAACAATGAGCGCCCAAATTTGTGCGGGAGAATCGCCGGGATTATCGCTGTATAATTTTTGCTTTAGTTTTTGAACGCCTTCGTAATTAAATATGTTTTGCTCTTTAATTATTTTTTCGTTCAGCCACTTTTTTTCAATATCGCTTTTTAATTCATGCTTTAACCATTTCCACAATGGTAATTCAAATCCTTTTTTCTCGCGCGTAAAAATTCTTGTTGGCAATAAGTCCCTGAAACTTTCTTTTAAAATAAGTTTTTGTCCTTGGTTGGATATTTTTTTATTCTCAGGCAAGTTCATTGCAAACTCAACAATTCTATAATCTAAAAACGGATTACGGATCTCTAAACCATGCTGCATGCTCATTCGGTCGGCTTTCACTAACATATCATCCGCCAAAACAATTTTCAGATCAGCGTAATTAACCGGATTAAAATCTTTTTGTTGAAAAGCTTCATCAAATAAATGATTGAAAGAGTGATCGCTTTTTGCCAGCATTAAATTATTCACTTCTTTTTCGCTGCTAATGCAAGCCCAATTAATGTAACGTTCATCCGGATCTAAATTTACAGATTTTGAAAAGCGTTTTAGCTGACGGATCTTATTAGAGAATTTTTTATTGCGTGAATCAGGCAACACATTTACGACTTGATTTACCAATGGGGATAAAGCTTTTGAAGAAAATTTCCGGCTCAATAATTCTGCTTTATGTTTATTATAACCCATAAACAATTCATCTGCGCCATCGCCCGATAAAGCAACTTTTACATGTTGTTTTGTGTATTTGCTCAATACGTAAACATTAAAAGCTGACGAATCTGCAAAAGGTTCATCAATACTTTGTAAAAACGGTGTAATGTTCTCAAGCAGGTCAGTGTTTTTTAATTTGAAAGTATGATGAGTGGAATTAATATGTTTTGCTACCAACTCGGCGTATTCTGTTTCATCAAAAAACGGTTCATCAGCAAAGCCAATACTAAATGTGTGAATATTATCATGCTGTTGTTTAGCAAGCGCGGAAATAATTGAAGAGTCTAAACCTCCGCTTAAGAAACAACCAACGGGAACATCAGCGTGTAATCGCAATTTAACTGCATCGGTTAATAATTCTTTGATGCTGTTATTTTTTTTCTCAACAGGAATTTTGTACCAGCGTTCAATTTTAATTTCTTTATTCTTAACCGAAATAAATTCACCGGGCATTAAACGGAATACATTTTTAAAAATCGTCTCTTTACCGCTAATGTAATTTAGACGAAGGTAGGTATGCAGTGCGTTATGATTAAGTTCTTGCGGACCAATTAATTCTAAAAGCGCTTTTAATTCAGATGCAAATGCAATTTTTTCTTTATCGATAAAATAATAAAGCGGTTTTACACCGTAACGGTCGCGGGCGATATGTAATTCTTCTTTTATCGAATCAAAAAATGCAAAAGCAAAAAAACCATTTAGTTTATTGAGACAGTTAATGCTTTCTTTTTCAAATAATTTAAATAGAACTTCAACATCGCCGCTTGTTTTTAGATCACTTATTTCCGGTTGCAGATCTTTGTAATTAAAAATTTCGCCATTGTAAACTAATCCTTTTTGTTGTTTGGAATCTAAAAAAGGTTGGTTACTATCGCTGCTTAGATCTAAAATAGTTAAGCGGGCATGAAAAAGTGTGCAATTTTTGAATGAATAATTACTTTGATAATCGGGCCCGCGGTGTTTAAGGGCCTCGTTAATTTTGTTCTTTCCGGCTGCGACAAATGAATTTTTATCTGTCAAAAAATATATACCCGCAATGCCACACATAGTTTGGTAAAAATATGATTTTTACTCTTAAAAATTTAATTATCTTTAAGGCTTGTTTATGTTTAAAAAAATTGCTCTGAACATAGTATTCTTTTTACTTGCAGGATTGGTTCTGTCGCAATCACATCGTTTTAAGCATATTACCAGCGAAGATGGTCTTTCTACCAATTTTGTGAGCTCAATTTTAAAGGATGATCAGGGTTTTATGTGGTTTGGAACGCAGGATGGATTGTGCCGCTATGATGGTTATCAGTTTAAAGTTTTTAAAAATACCATTGAAAATAAAACTTCTCTTTCGTCATCGGATATTACAAGAATTTATCAGCACACAGATGGCATGTTGTATGTAGGAACCCGGAATGCAGGTTTAAATATTTATAATCCATTTAAAGATTCCTTCGAGCGCATAAAATTGAATGCAGATAAAACAGGATCGCTTGAATTAAAAGTAAATTGTTTTATTGATCACGGCAACAACATTGTTTTGATTGGTACCGATAAAGGCTTGGTTTCTTTTAATACGAAAACGCGCGAAAGCAAAGTCATTGGCATTCCGGGAAAAAAACTGGAAGTTGTTTTTTTATACAATTATAAAAACCAAATTATTGTCGCAACTGAGGGTTGGGGTTTATGGGTGTTAACAGAAAATAATCAATTAAAGAAAATTAATTTAGCAGCGCCGGCAACCGAAAAAATTATAGAGTCTGAAATAGAAACCATCAATGCTATTGCAGAACATAATGGAAAATTATATTTGGCTACTCATGGAGGCGGAGTTTTAAAAGTTAATCCGCATTCATTCGCTATTGAAAAAGTTTTTAAGCCGGCGGATGCAACTGCTAATATTGATTTTATTGAGGATGTAAAAGTAATTGATAATAATTTGCTGGCGATAACAAGGGGCGGCGGTATTTTATTGGATCTGCAAACCGAAAAACAAACCATTTTTACGAAGGAAGAAACAAACAGATATAGTATAAATGATGTTTACCTGACTACCATTTATATTGACGAACAAAAAAACATTTGGCTGGGTACTTTTTCTGGCGGGGTTAACGTTTCTTTTTCGCAAACTCAAAAATTTCCAAATCTTCCAAAAGGAATTTCAGAACAATTTCAACATACTTTTTCTGCTTATGATGATGGAACAGATCTGTGGATAGCGGGAGAAAAATTTTTCAAGGAATTTGATCCTAAAACTAACACGATAAAAGATTTTAGTAAAGTTATTGAAGAGAATTATGTTTTATCGCTAACAGGAGATAAAGAAAATAATGTTTGGATCGGTACATGGGGAGTTGGTGTATTTAAATACAATAAAATTACAGGGACAAAAGAAAATTATTTAAGTAATGAATTAGGCGGAACTGTAGTTTCAATGTGTTTGGATAAAAACAATAAACTTTGGATCGGTTCTTATGGCGATGGTTTATTTGTGTTAGATACAAAAACAAAAGTGATCAAAAATTATACTGAAACCGAAGGAATAAGCAGCAATAAGATAACAGCCATTTATAACGATTCTAAAGGAAATATCTGGTTAGGAACTGATGGGGGAGGAGCATGCTTTGTAGAGAATGGAAATATTGATAAAAAGCAATCCATCATTAAGTACGCGTTTTCTGATTCTGTAAATTCGCTTGGATCCAATAGCATTTATTCTGTTTTAGAAGATAAGCAAGGGAAGATCTGGTTTGCAACAAGTAATGGTTTAAGTAAATTCGATCTGAGTAAAAAAACATTTACAAACTATACTGAAAAAGACGGTTTATCGAACAATTTTGTGTTCTCTGTTCTAGCAGACAGTTTAAATAATATTTGGATGAGCACGAACAAAGGTGTGACAAAATTCAATCCCAATATTGAAAACGTTAGCGGTTCCGCTTTTAAAAATTACGATCAAAAGGACGGCTTATTGAATAATGAGCATACGCAAGGCGCTTATAGTAAATTAGCTGACGGAAGTATGTTGTTTGGCGGTGTGATGGGTGTAAATATTTTTAATCCGAGAAATATAAAGGACAACAGTCACATGCCTCCGGCATACATTGTTAGTTATAAACGTTCCGGTAAAAATGTAGAAACGGATACAGCCATAACTTTTAAAAAATATTTAAAATTAAGCTGGCGGGAAAACTTTTTTCAGTTTGAGTTAGCGGCTCTTGATTATAATTCTCCCGCCGAAAATAAATATATGTACATGTTGGAAGGTTACGATAATGATTGGTCGGCGCCAACAAACGTGCGTTACGTTTCTTATACCGAATTACCCGGCGGTGATTATATTTTTAAAATTAAGGCTGCAAACGATGATGGCATTTGGAACGAAACGCCGACTTATATCCATATAAAAGTTGTTCCGCCATTCTGGAAAACAGTTTGGTTTTATATTTTAGTTTCAGTTTTAGGTGTAGGATTGATCATACTCTATACGCAGATCAGAACCCGTTCCATAAAACGTGAAAATAAAATATTAGAAAATAAAGTTGCAGAGCGTACAAAAGAATTAGCTGAGAAAAATGCTGATATCACAAGCAGCATTGAATATGCAAAACGAATTCAGGAAGCCATTCTCCCTGCCAAAGATCAGATCTTTGCCAAATTCACCAATATGTTTATCCTGTATAAACCGAAGGATATAGTAAGCGGTGATTTTTATTGGTACGGAAATAAAAATGGTCAGAAAATATTTGCTGTTGTTGATTGTACGGGTCATGGTGTACCGGGTGCGTTCATGAGTATGATAGGACATAATATTTTGAATCAGATCGTTATTGAGAATGGAATTACGGATCCCGGAAAAATTTTAAGCAATTTACATGTCGGGGTTCAGCAAGCTTTAAAGCAGGGACAAAATCAGGTGAATACCAATGATGGCATGGATGCTTCCATAATTTCAGTAAATGAAAAAAGCGGTGAGGTTGTTTGGGCGGGCGCTTTCAGGCCTGTAGTGATCTTAAGAGCTGAAGGTGAATTGGAAAAAATTGACGGTAATAAATTCTCTGTGGGAGGTGCTCAAAATGATATCGACAGGCAGTTTACAACACATACACTTAAACTTAATAAAAACGATATAATATACTTATATTCAGATGGATATGCAGACCAATTTGGCGGCGAAAAAGGTAAAAAGTACATGGTGAAACGCTTTAATGATCTATTGTGTGCGATACATATTCATGGCTTAAATGAACAGCAAAAAGAACTCGAAAATACTTTTGAACAATGGCGCGGAAATCACGAGCAAGTAGACGATGTTTTGGTAGTTGGAATCAGGTTCTGATAAGGCTTTAGCCTGTCCTGAACCTGTATAAGGATTTTGGTACGAGTGTTCGTTTTTAAAAATAATAGTATTATATTTGCTTACTATGAGGAAAATTAAGTTTTTATCGATTTTTGTTCTCGCTTCGACCTTTGTTTTTATTAACTCGTGTAAGAAAAATACAAAACAAGTAGATACCGAAACTCAGTCCGTTGTAGATAACTCAATTTGTGAACAAGAATTCATGCAAATTCAACCAACCACAAATAATTTAGCAATCAAAACAAAAGGTACAGGTGCACAACGTTTAAATGCCACCACCACGGCAGCGTGCGACTCTTTAACTTATGTTGGCGGCGATACAACTTATGCAAATTTAGCCAGTCCTCCAACTTATACATTTAACTACGGTGCTTGTTCTTTAGTGAACATCGATGGTGTTGTCCGTACAGGAACTGTTTGGATCCGTTTTTTAGGCCGTCCAAGATTAGTTAATTCAAAAACGATCATTAAATTGATCAACTATAAAATTAACGGTGCAATCACTTATACTTGCGATAGTATTGTGGTTACAAATCTTAATCCCATTACAAATCCAATAAAAAGTTTCAGAGTTCAAATTATCAATGCAATTTGTACAGGAACAGGATGGAATATTAAATACCATTCCGATAAAACAGTTAACGTAAACACAAACAATACACCGCTGATTCTTAGCGATGATGTGCTAACGGTAACAGGAACTGCAGGAGGAACTAACCGCAACAATGTTGATTTTGATGTGGTAATTAATGGCATTACAAAACCTGCGAGCTGTAAATATATTACCGCAGGTACTTTAGACGTTACACCATCCGGTTTAAGTAAGAGAACTGTAGATTATGGCACAGGTGCCTGCGATGATGATGCAACATTTACAGTTAACGGACAAACAATAGCATTTAAACTGAAATAAAATCCTGATGCCTTTAGTTTCTTCTAGTATAATGGTCGACGCGTTCAATATCTACGATAAGATGGAGAAGAATAATATTCTCTTGTCTTTTAAAGGAGATATTACCTCAGAACTGCTAACATCTATTCTCCAGATAATGGAAAATAAGATGGATAACATGCAGGAAGAACCTAAAATGAAGAAAAAGGTTTACAATGTTTTGGTTGAGTGTCTTCAGAATTTATATCATCACATGGATGATGTGGCTGATGCCGCAGGAGACGTTAACCGTTCAGCAATTTTCATGATCGGTAAAGCCAATAATGCATATACGATTACTACCGGAAATTATATTTTGGGCGAGAACGTAAATGGCCTGAAAAGCCGCTTGGATGAGGTTAATTCTTTGTCTAAGGAAGAACTTAAGGATTACTACAAAAAGGTGCTTAATAATGGCGAAATGTCGTTAAAAGGCGGGGGTGGTTTAGGTATGATCGATATAGCCAGAAAAACGGGCGAAAAATTAGATTATAATTTTTTGGAAATTGACAATAAAGTTTCTTTCTTTACACTTAATATTAAGATCAATCAAATTCAGTTATAATACAAATACAATTTTCAAGAACATATAAATAAAACAAATTATGGAAAAATACTCAATTGACGGCACTCCAAAAACTCCAACGATCAGTTTTGATCTAGGAACCGGTGTATTGGAAATTAAAGGACGTTCAATCCCTGAAAACTCTATAGAGTTTTACAAGCCTTTAGTAGATGCTTTAGATAAGTATGCAGGCTCGCCTAAGTCGGCAACTAACGTTAATATTCAACTTGAATATTTTAACACGAGTTCATCTAAGTGTATTTTAGATGTATTTAAAAAATTAGAGAACATCAACAAGAACGGAAGCGCGGTTGTGATTAACTGGCATTATGAAGAAGATGATGAAGATATGCTGGAAGCAGGTGAAGATTACCAGGCTATCATCAATGTGCCATTTAAAATGGTTCAGGTTAGCGAATAATATCCCAATTTATAAAATTGACCCCGAGAGTGTTACATTTTCGGGGTTTTTTATTAAATACACCCAGAATCGGGCTTTTTTCTTAAATTTGCCCTCTCATTAAAAAACAAATTATGCCGGTAAATGTTAAGGAATTATTAGGCGCTCAAGCCGATACTTTATTAAACCATACTTGTAAAACTATTTCAAAAGACCAAATTCATACTCCCGGGTCTGATTTTGTTGACCGTATTTTTCAGCAAAGTAACCGTAACCCGCAGGTATTGCGAAGTCTTCAACAACTTTATGGCACCGGTCGTTTAGCGGGAACGGGTTACATGAGTATTTTGCCGGTTGATCAAGGTATTGAGCATAGTGCAGGCGCGTCTTTTGCACCAAATCCAATTTACTTTGACAGCGAAAATATTGTGAAGTTAGCCATTGAAGGAGGTTGTAACGCCGTTGCTTCAACTTATGGCGTGTTAGGTTCAGTAGCGCGCAAATACGCTCATAAAATTCCTTTCATTGTAAAAATAAATCATAACGAATTTTTATCGTACCCGAATAAGTTTGATCAGATCATGTTTGGCACAGTTGAAGACGCATGGAACATGGGTGCAGTTGCAGTTGGTGCTACAATTTATTTTGGTTCACCTGAATCAGGCAGACAAATTATTGAAGTTGCACAAGCTTTTGAACGCGCACATCAATTAGGCATGGCAACTGTTTTATGGTGCTATACTCGTAATAACGCATTTAAAAAAGACGGAGTAGATTATCATACAGCTGCCGATCTATCATCACAAGCAAATCATTTAGGTGTTACAATTCAAGCTGATATCATTAAACAAAAAATGTCGGATAAGAATGGCGGATACACTGCTATTAATTTTGGTAAGACAAATCCAAAAGTTTATTCCGAATTAACAACTGATAATCCAATTGACTTATGCCGTTACCAGGTTGCAAATTGTTACATGGGCCGTATGGGATTAATTAATAGCGGCGGCGAAAGTAAAGGCGCAACCGATCTTGCAGAAGCAGTAACAACAGCCGTAATTAATAAACGCGGCGGCGGACAAGGATTAATTTCAGGACGTAAAGCATTTCAAAAACCGTTGAAAGATGGTATTGCATTATTAAATGCTGTTCAGGATATTTATTTAGATAAGACGATCACGATAGCATAAAATTAGATTTAAGATTTTAGAAGTTAGATTTTTTTTTTACTTCTTAAATCAAAAATCGTAAATCGAAAATCATAATGGGTTGGTTTAAAAGATTAAAAGAAGGAATTACAACAAGCACCAAAGAGAAGAAAGAAACTCCGGAGGGCTTGTGGTATAAATGCCCGTCTTGTAAAAAAATTCACACGGCACAAGATCACGCCGCAAATAAATATGTTTGTTTGGAATGCGGTAACCATCAGCGTTTAGGCAGCAAGGAATATTTCGAAATTTTATTTGATAACAATGAATTTACAGAGCTGCATGAAAATTTAATAAGCGGCGATCCTTTAGAATTTACTGATACAAAAAAGTATACGGATCGTTTAGTTGACTCTGTAAAAAAATCCGGATTAAACGATGCGTTACGGAGTGCTTACGGAAAAGTGAATGATGAAGAATTAGTTATTTGCTGCATGGACTTCAGTTTTATTGGCGGAAGCATGGGAAGTGTTGTGGGCGAAAAAATTGCGCGTTCAATTGATTTCTGTATTAAAACCAGAGCGCCTTTATTAATTATTTCTAAGTCAGGTGGGGCGCGGATGATGGAAGCAGCATTTTCGTTGATGCAAATGGCAAAAACATCTGCAAAACTTTCGCAATTAGCACAACAAAAAATTCCATATATCTCTTTATTAACCGATCCAACCACAGGTGGTGTAACGGCGAGTTATGCAATGCTTGGCGATTTAAATATTGCAGAACCTGAATCGTTAATTGGTTTTGCCGGACCGCGTGTTGTAAAAGAAACCATTGGTAAAGATCTTCCAAAAGGATTTCAAACAGCAGAGTTTGTTTTAGAACATGGTTTCCTGGATATAATTATTCCCCGCACTGAGCTTAAAGATAAGCTTGCGAATATTTTGAAGATGTTGAGACATTAAAAAATTAAAGATCCTGAGAAATTTTCTCAGGATCTTTTGTTATCCTTCTCATTAAACTTAATCAATAACCAATTTCCTCGTACAAGTAGAATTATCCTTTGTAACTTTCACAAAATAAACTCCTGCTTTTAAAGTCGAGGTATCAAAAATAAAATTCTCTTTTGTTTTTGTAAAAGGTAATTCAAAAGTTCTTCCTAACATATCGGTAACATTTACAATTGCATTTTCGGTGCTCATCATGCTTAACTGAAATTTATCATGAGCAGGATTTGGATATAATCTCGTCGAATAATTTAATTCGTTCTCTTTTATGCCTGCATATAAATATGGTTTTGTGCTAAAGCTGTATTCAAACCGACTACCAAAATCAGGATTAAAAGTTTTGATGATTGTTCCTTGCGCGTTTTTTAATTGAGCATAACCGGTTCCTTGTGATGTGTTCGCCCACCAGTCCAAACCATCTCCGCCTGTATCTTCAAATAATAATTTATAACAGCCGCTTAAAATATAATTGTCGTCATAAACAGTATTTGCTAAAGTTAGAGGACTCGCTCCCGGAATTACATTTCCATTTGCATCAACAAGTTTATAAGAATCCTCAAACGGATTAAGATTTGTTTTTACTTCGATAGTTAACGAATCTGTGATCAGATCAGGTAAAATAAATGGCGAAGAATATTTATTGTTGTAAGAATAATTGTCAATGCTGCCGTTCGCTTTTTTTAATTCAACATTAAATCTGTTATTGCTTGGCGTTAATCCGTTCGCCCACAAATTACCAAGTGGTAAATTAATGGTTGCGGTATCTGTAAATGCTAAATTTCCGATCCAGTGATACGATTCTTTTGAGGAAGCATTATTCATCCAGTAATCAATATCTAAACTTGTAATTGTTGTTGAACCTGTGTTCTGCACTATTATTGCAGGCATAGAGCACATTGGGTTTTCGCGTGAGAATAGAACTTTGGTACTTGGTTTGTCTACATCTGTAATTGCCGCATCTAAACTGAAATTTGCAGCACCATAACTTACTAATTGATGAGCTGCAATATAACGGTAATCACCCCCCACCACGGTTGGAGTAGAGCAGCCGTAATCTAAAGTAACAGTTGAGCCGGGCGTAATGTACGGTGTAACGTCATATTCTTTTAATAATGAATATTGGCCCGGACACCAGCCTTGCCGGTCATACACCCAGGTTCCTCCTTGAGGAAAAACAGGATTAGCGCCGCAAAGACGAGTGATCTTCCAGCTGAATTCAATTGGACCGCCATTAATATTAAAGTAATGATCTATGTAGCCGCCGTTGTCGCCAAATTCTCCTTCAGCGCCATGACCTGTAATTGTCGAACGCATTTTAAACGATTGCGCTAAACTATTTGTAGTAACGCTTTGAATAGTATATCGTGTATCATTATTAATACTTGCAATTGTTGAGCTGCCCCAGCTGGCGCCGCCTTGCCAAATTTGATTACATTCTAAAACATTCCGCGGCGGCGTTCCTACAATAAATAAAAAATCAATGTCCATTTGTTCCTGCCACTCACCGCCGAGTGTCATTAAAAATCTTCTTTTACCTTTTAATAATGGTGCATAATCACTCATATCAAAATACCATGTTTTACCGGTCATCCCAAAATCTAAACCAATACCATAAGGCGTAACAAACGACATTAACTCGATGTAATAAGGATTACGGTTAAAATAATTAAGATTGGTGATTGTAATTGTGCCTTGCGGTGTTGAAGCAATTGTTCCTGTGAGCACACCTGTATCACCATTATAAACATTAATTGGTGCCGCGCTGTATAAATTATTTGTTGAAGCTAAAGTCACAACATCATTTGCCATTGGTGTTACTGTTGCATTTGATGTGATTGAATATTGTTGTATTGTATTTGGAGAACGCGGAATGGAATCTTTAATAACAACCGTACTAGTTGTAATTGAATAATTACCTTGTAGAAATACGATGTTTGGTTTTACATTTGTTTCGTAAAACATTCTTGTCAGCTTATTTCCGCGGTCGAACGACCATACAATATTTGTTCCGTTTGATGTTACCGAATTTTTTGTATCGTTTACAATTAATCCTGTTCCTTCATCTAATTTATAATAAGCCATCAGGTTAGAATAATAGGGATGCGTTGGTAAAATTGGTGTATTCATTATAGCTTTAACATCTGCTAAAACGAACTCTTTATTCCAAATGGTTAAATTATTTACTTTTCCTTTATAATTATTTGAGAGTGTGGCATCTTTTCCTAAGATCAAATTCATGATTGAAATTAATTTTGTTTTCCCCGGAGAGAACCACCATAACACACCATTCAGATAAATTCTCATCCAGCCTGTAGCCGTATTTTTTGTGAACGCCCAATGGTTCCATTGTCCTCCTTGATTTGCAGCAGTTGAAACTTTATTCGTACGGTCATAACCTCCGGCACTAAATCCACAATCAAAATAAATATTATTGTCGCTCCACGGCAAGTCTATATTTAAAGTTCTGTCGTTGGGATTTGCTGCCCAACCATACAGGATAGAAGTATTTGCAGGCATTAAGGTTTTATCGCCATAAGCCCAAAATGAAACTGTTATTTCGTTACTGATCGTATTTAAAAAAGTTGAATTGATATTAATATGACCGTTCGCTTCTAAATCAACAGCATAATTATTATTTGCATACAAGGCATTAACAGATGGAGTAGTTACTCCGTTAAAAATAATTGGTGTGCCCGGATTTGAATTGGTGAAAGAACAATCAATAATTAAATTATCGATTCCATTCCAAGTGAATGGAGTGTAAAATTGAATTCTGTTATTTCCATTTACAAAAGTGTAATTAGAATTAAATACGTTTGCAAAACCTGTTAGTGTAACCGATGATGATGAAAGTGCAGTTAATGTTGTATGTTGAATGCTAAGATTTAAAAAGTTAGCAGTCCCGCCCGCGTTAGCAACATCTAATATCAAACCATCAATGTTCCCGGCAGTAAATCCTACGGAGGTGAGTTCAGCTGCTGTATAAAGTAATTGTGATCTTCCTGATTTTTCATTCGTTTTTAAAAAATTTGGTACTGATGCAGCTCCCGACCCAATTGTGTATTGCGTTTCTGAAGTGATAGAGTTTAAAGTAACGCTGGTTTGACTATAATTATAATAATCATAAGGCTGAAGAGTAGTGTAAGGAAAAACTGTTCCTGTAAAATTTGAAATAATATAATTAGGAGCAGTTTGCGGGCTATTTTCGATGCGTGATGAATCTGCAATATAAGTGTTGCAAGAATAATCCCATTCGCCGCATCCTAAATTACGTTGTGATGAAGTAGAAACTAATCCGTTTTTGCAGCGCATATTATAACGCATGATTATTTTTTCGTAAGTTGTGCTGTTGCTTGGAAATTGAATCGCAGTATCGCGTGTCGCACTTCCGTATTTAAAAGTTTTTACAACAATTGTATCGCCGGTTACTTGTGCAAAATTTTTTGTACCGAATAAAACGAGCAGACAAATTATAATTTTCTTCATTATTATTTTAATTTATAAGTAAAGATAACTAAATCGATTTAACATTTGGAGAATATTTATCAAGAAAGAATCATTTATGTCACCTTTTTTGATTCAAAATTGTAAAGCAAACGGCTAAATAATTTTAGGTGAAGAAGAATTTTCTGTAACCTTTTTCTTTTTTAAATATTATATGTGTGAATGCGATTTATTTTTTACATATTTATTTTCGGGACTTTTATTTTGCGGTCGCAGGAAAGCATTGGTGTTTTTAATAATCAACCTGTTGATCCTTGCGGTGGTGTATTAATGTTAAACAAAAGACCAGTCCCGCAAGCCTACAATCGTGAAGCCGATATGGCCTGGGAAAAAAGAATTTGGCGCGAACTGGATCTGCGCGATAAATTAAATCAGCCATTGTATTTTCCTATTGATAATCAGCCGTGCAGAATTTCTTTATTTCAATTAGTAACTAAACATATTTTAACAGGAGAAATTGTCGCTTTTGGCGACGAAGAATTTTACAGACCACTTTCTTTAAGCGAAGCCAGAAATAAATTGGTACAGCAAAAAGATGTTGCCGAAGTGTTTTATGATTCATTGGGTAATGAATACTCTACGATTAATAAACATTTCGATTCAACCTCAATTTTTACCAGCGTCATAAAAGTACGTATGAAAGAAGACTGGTATTTGAATTCCGGTCGCTCTGATGTTGAAGTGCGGATTGTTGCTTTGGCATTTTACGAATACGTTGAAGAGAAAGAAGCCTACAAAGAATTGTTTTGGGTGTTTTTTCCCGCGATAAAACCAATTTTAGCAAAATACAGGGTGTTCAATCCAAGAAATACAAATGACAACAGTTCGTTCGATGATCTGTTTACAAGAAGAGAATTTTCCAGTCTGATTATAAAAGAAACAAATGTATATGACCGTTACGTAGCTGATTATTGTAAAGGAATTGATGCTTTATTAGAATCGGATAGGATTAAAAATGATCTGTTCAGATTCGAACATGATCTGTGGGATTATTAGCCGCAAATTTCGCGGATTGACACGGATTTAATCTGCGTTAATCTGGGAAATCCGTGACTAAAACTATGCAGGCCTTGCATTCTTCATCTGCAAAAACATTTCGTTGAAACGTTTTCTGACTTCTTCAATAAATTCGGGAGTAATTAATTTTTTTAGATTATCTAAACCTCTCACATCATTATTATCAAACTTAAAAGCTTGTTCCATCGGACCAGCTTCAAATTTCACAATGAATTTGTCATTCATCTGAAAAATACTTATTGTTATGCTGGGGTGGGGAATAGTATCGATGATCCTCATTCTTCGCCTTTCTTTAACGCCTTCTTAAAATCTAACATGTTTTTTATTACGCCCATTGGACTAACTGCCCTATCGCCGTCTTCTCTGATTCTGCTTTGAATGGCGTTGGCCATCATCACAAAATGTTTTTTACCTGCGCGTTCAAGAGCAGCTTCTGCTTTATCATCACCGCAGATCATATTTGCTGATGCAGCCCAATCAAATGCTTTTCTATCAATTAAAAATTTAAATGCTTTCTCATCTTCCCAAATTGCGTTTACAAAAGCGGCTAATTCAAAATGTTTATTATTTATTAAAAATTTAAAAGCTTTTTTATCATCACGGATAGCATCGATCACCGCGATCAATTCATGATAATTATTTTCAACCAGCCAGTTTGAACCGGGAGTATCTCCTAACACATGCCTCGTAAACATATCAATGGCGTGTAGACTGTAGTGTTTCATGAGGTAAAGATACGAAGACTAAAAGCAAAAGGCAATAGGATAAATTTGATTCCTTGAAGCGGTCATTCCGAACTTGTTTCAGCATGACCCTTAAAACCTCACCTGGATCTTTACGTTAACCATCCGGTTGGTTAAATAATTTGGTACTGCGTATTGTCTGCCTGTTACATCTTTTATCCATGTATATGAAACTGTATTGTTCACGCCCAATAAATTCAACACTTCAAGATTTAACCACATTGATAGAACGTGATTCATGAAATTTTTTCTTTTAAATTCTCTACCTTCTCTTAAAATATTATAAGCAAAACCTATATCTACTCTCCGGTAAGGTGGCATTCTGAAAACCTGGCGCCAGCGCTCATGTGTAGGCGGACCAAAAGGCAAACCGCTGCCGAAAATTAAATTCAAATTCATTTTTAATTCAGGATGTTTTGGTAAATAATCCTGGAAAAATAAATTAAATGTTACAAGTTGGTCGGTCGGTCGCGGAATATAACCCGGATCAATTTTTGTACTGTCAGTTTTTACCTGATCAAAAGTATATCCTTTAATGATTTTCTCACCTTCCTTATTAAAATAATCGTAATGAATATTGTCTTTCGAATATTCATAAGTTCTCAATAAACCAATCGATGCCCAGCTTTCAACACCTTTCACAAATTCACCATTCACCCTGAAATCAATTCCTGTTGCGTAACCTTTTGCGTGATTGTTTGCAAAATAACGCACACGCACGTTATCAATCTCGTAAGTAATTAAATCGTTTAATTGTTTCCAGTAAGCAGCAACAACAAATTTAAACGGACGGCGCCATGAATTGAAATTATAATCGCTGCTTAAAACGCAATGAATGGATTGTTGCGCTCTGATATTTTTATTGATCGTCCCATCTATGCCTCTTAACTCTCTGTAAAACGGAGGCTGGTAATAATATCCTCCCGATAATTTAAAAACGAAATCCTTTTTCCAGTTTGGTTTAAATGCTAAAGTCGCACGTGGTGAAACAATGAATTGATTGTTCAATGTCCAATAATTTCCGCGTGCTCCTCCTGTAAAAGTTAATGTAGAAGAATCGCGCAACGTTTTGTTATAGCGGTATTCAACATACTCCATAATGCGTGTGCTGTTCAAATTTATTTTTGCTTTGTAAACATCACTTAAATTAATTTCGGTCGGACTGTACGGATTCACAAAACCAGCCGAATCTATCATGCGCCATTCGCTTAATTTATCATTTATGATCTCATTTTGAAAACGCAGTCCCCATAATAATTCCTGACCGCGTTTTAAATATTTTGTCCCTTTGTGTTCAATATTATAAACTTGTGCCTGCAAAGAATTTCTTCCGTTATTTAAAAAAGTTCCGATGCCGCGGTTAAATGCAACTTGTCCGAAATTGGCATTCCCAAAATCCGCTTCTAATTGGTCAATGTAATACTGTCCTTGTACTGTATATATTTCATCTTCTTTTGTAGTGTAACCTGATGCAATTAATTTTAGTTTGGTTGTTTTATTTGGCATGTAGGTTGTTGAAACACCTCCCATAAATGTATTATACTGCATTACTTCTTGTCCATCGAAATAAACTTTAAAACTTACAGCATTGTTTACAGTACCGAAAGTAGTTTCACGGTCAGTGGGAACAACTAAATATTTATTATTGGCAAGATTCGCTAATACTTCAACGGTCCACTTTGGATTAATATTAAACGTAACAAAAGCTTGTGCATCGTAAAACCTGGGTTTGTATTCGCCCTTTGTGTCCATTCCTTTTAAGAGATAAGCATTGCTTTTATAACGCGAGCCTACAGACCATGATATTAAACGGTTTTTACTGACGCCTTCTAAATTTAAACTTCCGCCCAGCAAACTTGCCGATGCAGAACCACCGAATTTCGTAGGTTTGCGGTACGTTATATCTAAAACGGATGACATCTTATCACCGTACTTCGCTTCAAATCCTCCTGCCGAAAATTTCATATCCTGCACCATTCCGGGATTTGCAAAACTTAATCCTTCCTGTTGTCCGCTGCGGACTAAAAACGGACGGTACACTTCAATATCGTTTACGTAAACAAGGTTTTCATCAAAATTACCGCCACGCACCGAATAGCTGCTGCTTAATTCGTTGTTACTGGTGACACCCATTTGTGTTTTGATCAGATCTTCGATGCTGCCTCCTGCGGTTGGTAATTGATAAAATAATTTGGGATCGATGCGGGTCATTTCAATAGTTCGGTTTTCGCCGACAATGGTAATGGCAGTCATTTCGTTTTTAAATTCAACGATTGGCGAAAAATTCATATTCTCACCCGGTTTTAAATTTATCTTTTGGTTAATTTGTTTAAAGTTGATGTTATAAAAAGCGATTGTTAAGTCTTTATTAGCAGGAATATCTACGGAATAATGTCCTTTTGCATCAGAAATAGTTGTGATTTTTGCATCTTCTAAAATAGCAATGGTAATGCCCTCAATCGGTTCGCCATCGTTGGTTTTTATTATCCCGCTTATGGTGGCGGTTTGGGTATAGCCTGAAATGAGGCAAAACCACAGAAAAATGAAAAAAAAGATATGCTTTTTGGAGCTGAACACAGATTATTATGGATAACGAAAATAAGCAGTTATTATTATTAAAACCAATAAATAATTACAATATAAATAGTATAATAATTAGCTTTGTTTCATCATAGAAAATAGCCGATATATCCATCAATTATTAGAAAAATACTGGGGCCATCAGCAATTCAGGCCTATGCAGGAAGAAATTATCCTTTCGGTTATCAATAAAAAAAATACTATTGCACTTTTGCCAACAGGTGGTGGTAAATCGCTGTGTTTTCAGATACCTGGCTTAGTTTTAGGAGGAACAACGCTCGTGGTTTCGCCTTTAATTGCGTTAATGAACGATCAGGTTCAGAATTTAAAGAAGAAAGGTATTTCGGCGGTAGCGATAAGTTCAGCAATGAATTATAAAGAAATTGAAATTGCTTTGAATAATGCGGCATTAGGACATGTTCAATTTTTGTATTTGTCGCCCGAGCGTTTAGAGAATGAAGATTTCAGAAAACAATTAAGTTATTTACCTATTACTTTAATTGCAGTGGATGAAGCTCATTGTATTTCTCATTGGGGATATGATTT
>DATMPR010000384.1:0-8735 GCA_035567575.1 Bacteroidia bacterium | reverse complement strand
CCGAAAAAGAACTTCCGTTTACTTTATCTTGTTTTGCAGTAAAGCCTTCAGGCAATATATCACTGTAACGCGCAAAACCTTTAATGCCATCTTTACTGATCTTTAAATTAATGTTCCAGTCGTTTGCTATTGCTCCCCTTGAAATCGTTCTCACAACAGTTACTCTGCTATTAGGTTCATCACCTGCAGAAACAGTTGAAGTTGGTTCGGTTTTGGCTGTAGTCAAAGTTTGTGTTGAAGCAGAATCAACGATCGTTACAGCAGGTTTAGTTGGCTCTGAAGCATTAGTTACAGCATTCCCCTCACCAAATATAACTTCAACTGGCTGCATTTCTACAATTTGTTTATTGTTGTTTTCGATATAAGAATATTTTGCTCCAATTGATTTTGTTCCATTAACCGTAGCGTCGGCTACTAAAATAAATTTAACTATAAATTCCGCATCAGATGGAACGCCGGTCCAGATCCATTTCCCAATTCCTGTGGCAAAAGAAAAGGTAGCGCCTTTGCTATCCGACTCTTTTACAGAAACTCCTTCCGGAACTTCTATCTGTAATTTTGCAAACCCTCCCATGGCTCCCTTATTGACAATTAATTCGGCGGTTACTTCGGTTCCCGGTTTTATGTTAGTCGGGAAGTTTCCTTTGATGCTTACAGTTCCATTATCTAAAAACAAACTGTAAAAAAATAGTGCTATCGAATTAATTGTTACAAAAAGGTATTTTATCATAGGTTAAGTTATTGTTCAAAGAAGAAATCGATCAGTCGATTTAACTTCTCAACGGTGAACGCCGAGGCGCCATCGAAGAAGGAATCGATTGATTTTGTTATTTCCTCTGCCGAGATATATCCGTCTTTATTTATATCAGCAGGTTGTAACTCAGCAGGTATTTTTGTTGTTTTTCCTGATTTCTCTTTAATATCTTTTGCTTTGGTTTCAACTTGCTTCAAGTAATTTAAGCTTGGAGCAATGTTAAATCCTTCGCTGCGCTCTATCGCCAATGAATCCCACTCCAACTGGCGTTTTGCATAATCTTCTTCGTTTATTGTAACACCTGCACCATCTACCTTTGCACCCGGTTTTGAATTTGGTTCAGCATCCATGTAATCAGGTATACCATCGCCATCCGAGTCAAGAGGACAACCATGACTATCTACTTTTGCACCTTTTGGTGTACCTAAACAATCATCTTTTAAATCAACGACACCATCCTGATCATAATCACTATTATCGATCGCGGTAAAATCAATATTTGAATATTCATCTTTTGGTTTTGGAACGAAAGCATAATTTAGTGTTACATTTCCGGCCAACCAGCCGTCGTTACCACCTTTTTTATAATTATCAATATAATCACTGAATGCCATATTATAATTTACAGAAACGCGGACACTCATACGTAAACCCATTTGGAATTTCATTCCTACTTTAATTGGTAAATAAAAACAGCTGCGTTTGTAAGCTACCGCCGGATCTGTTAATTTAGTTTCATATTTATAATCGCGTTTAAGAATAATTGCGTACGGATCGTTAGTTGGGGATTCAGGCAGATCACGAATGGAGCCATCTGACCAGTAGTAATAGGTTGCACCGTTTTGATCTTTCAGATCTCCCATTGGATTAAACGCCATGTAACCAATACCAACCGAAATAAATGGCGCAGCTGCTTTTACTGTGTCTTTTAACCGGTCAAAAAAGGCCATGATGTTAAATTCTCCTCCCGATACTTTTGATTGAAAGTTCAGGTGCGACGAAGGAGAATTATCTGTTCCTTGCAATGTTCCGGTGAAACCATCAAGCCCGAAACCTAAAATTTTTCCAACCCGGTAATTCACACCTAGATTGTATCCCAACCTGGAATCACTGAAAAAATTGGTGTTGTTGTTTTTTCCAACATCGCCGGTAAATTTTAGTCCGCTTACGCCAACATTAATACCGAATTGAGCATTTGCAACGAAGGCAAATGACATCAAACTTAAAATAACTAATACTTTTTTCATTAGTATTGAATTTAAATTGTTTTTACACTATTTACCAATGAGGCAGACCTCTACCCCATTCTTAAAATAAAACGTTAATTTAGTGCAAAATTCGGTATTAGACAAAACTAATTTAAAAAAGCAAAGCCTCTGAAATGACGTTTCTTAGTTGTAAACAGACGGATGTTAAAACCTGTTTTAAAGGCTTGAAGTCCGGCCACCATCTACCGGTAAATTAATTCCATTAATGTAAGATGCTGAGGGGGAGGCTAAAAATGCAACAGCCGCTGCTATTTCAGAGGCATCGGCAAAGCGCCCCATTGGTATTTCATGCAGCATTTCTGCTTTAACAACGCTGGTTTCTAAACCGTTTTTAGTGGCTTTGGTATTTATGATTGTTTCTAAACGTTGAGTGCTTGTCGCCCCCGGCAAAACATTATTTACCGTAATGTTAAATTTTCCGAGTTCGTTTGCAAGGGTTTTAGACCAGTTACCAACAGCAGCCCGAATGGTATTTGATACCCCGAGATTTGGTAAAGGCTGTTTTACCGAAGTAGAAATTACATTTATGATTCTTCCGTAACCTGCATTTTTCATTCCTTCCATGCAAGCCTGTACTAAAATATGATTGCAAACTAAATGATTGTTAAATGCCGAAATAAATTCTTCCACTTTTGCTGAATTTATTGGTCCGCCCGGAGGACCGCCGGTATTATTTATTAAAATATGAACAGGAGTATTGCGGCTCATAAAAGCTTCCAGTAAACTTTTTAATTTCTCGGGATGCGTAAAATCAACACACATGTACGAATGAACCTGTCCGGTGCCGGTGTTTAATTCTGCCTTCACTTTTTTCAGTGATTCTTCATTGCGCGCAACTAATGTTACACTTGCGCCCATGTTTGCTAACTCAATCGCGATTGCTTTTCCAATGCCTTGTGTACTTCCGCATACAATGGCTTTTTTATTTTTTAGATCGAGGTTCATATTATTCTATTTCTTTTAAAATATCCATTATCAGATCTCTCTCATATCCTTTACCGGCCGCAAACTGAATTAATTTGTTCCGTTTTTTAATTTTGTTTGGTTCTTTTAGCAATTTAGATTTTTGAGAAATAATTTTTTCTAAGGTACTAAAATAATCGGTGTCGTTAATTTGTTTCAAGGCTTTATTTATGCAAAAATCGCTTACTTTCCGATGTCTTAATTCCGCTTTTATTTTAATTTTTCCCCACTTTTTTATTCTGAATTTCCCTCCTGCAAAAGCAATGGCAAAACGTTCCTCACTCAAAAAATTTTCACCAATTAATTTGCTTATTATTTGTTCAACATCCGGTTTATGCAAGCCATATTCGTACAATTTATCGCGCACTTCCTGCTGAGCACGTTCCTGATAAGCGCACCAGCTTTGTATTTTTAAATAGGCAGCTTCAGGTGTTAATTGTTTTTGTGATATTTTACGACCGGTGTTTTCCAGACTGCTAAAATATTGATTACACTTGTAACCATAAAACGTAAAGTGAAGTTACCTGAACAATTTTTAAACAGTTTAAAGGGCATTAGTGGTTTTGACGAATCTGCTTTTGTAGATCTGCATTCGAAAAATGAGAAACTGACCTCCATTCGTTTAAATCCCTTTAAAAAAGTTGAACTTGATTTTAATTTGGATAACAAGGTTGATTGGTGCGAAAATGCGTTTTATTTAAACGAACGTCCCGCTTTTACTTTCGATCCTTTATTTCATGCGGGTTGTTATTATGTTCAGGAGGCTGGTTCTATGTTTCTGGAACATATTTTAAGATCATCGGTTGACTTGAAACAAGAACTTGCGGTTTTAGACCTATGCGCCGCACCGGGAGGGAAATCAACTTTAATAAATAGTTTAATTAACGAAAATAGTTTTTTAATAAGTAATGAAGTTATAAAACCCCGCTCTGAAGTTTTAGAACACAATTTAAATAAATGGGGAACTTGCAACACCGCAGTCACGAATTGCGATCCGCAAATATTTTCAAAACTCGACTCGGTTTTTGATGTGATCGTGGCAGATGTACCTTGCAGCGGCTCCGGTTTATTCCGTAAACAACCTGAAGCGGTTAATGAATGGAGTTTAGATAATGTAAATTTATGCTGCACGCGTCAAAAAAGAATTACCGGTGATTGCATTAGCAGTTTAAAACCCGGAGGGATTTTTATTTATTCAACCTGTTCTTATTCGAAAGAAGAAAATGAAATGCAAGTCGAATGGATGTTAAATGAATTTGATCTTGAACTTGTAGAAATTCCGCTCAACAAAAACTGGAATGTTATAACAACCGATCTCGGTTACCGTTTTTATCCTTATCTAACCAAGAGCGAAGGCTTCTTCTGCGCGGTTTTAAGAAAAGAAGGTGAGGAACAATCAGATCATAGTAAGAAACGTAAAAAATATTCATTTGAAGAAATTTCAAAAAAAGAATTTGAACCTTTAAAAAATAAAATTGAATTAAAAGATAATCATAAATTATTTTTATTTGAAAACAATTACAAATTAGTCAACACTTCACTTTTTGATTTCATGAATCAATACGGAAGTAATTTGTATTTCAAAAAAACCGGAACTACCGTTGGTGAATTAAAACATAAAGATTTTTTACCACATCATGAATTAGCTCAAAGTATTTATCTTAATTCGTCTTTTACCAGATTTGAATTAAATAAAGAACAAGCCATTGCTTTTTTGCGGAAAGAAAATCTTGTAGCAAAACCGGAAAAAGGAATTTGTTTAATGGCCTATAAAAATCATGGTATTGGCTGGGCTAAAGTTTTAGATAACCGCATTAATAATTATTTGCCAAAAGAATTTAGAATTTTAAATCAAACAGAATCTTAAGTACCTAAATTGCGTAAAGCGGCGAATACGATTTTGATATCCTTTTCTACCGAATAATCTTTGGAATAGGATAAAAACAATAGATTAATTTTATCGGACTGCAATACATTTTTAGAAGCATCGGCAGGTGTAAATACAGATGGCTTTATTTCAGGCAGATCTTTTCGCGGAGCCTTTCCATATCCTACCCATGAATAAATTCCTAATAAAACTTTAAAACTATTACTTATAAAATTTATTTTATTTTTCTGGATCCAAATTAATAAAGGTGAAAAAATTAAAAACAAACCCGATGTTGTTAGATCAAACAAGCGTTTTTTACGTTTATTCTCAGGTTTACCGACGTTATTAATATCTATTACATAAAGATCACCTGCAGTATCAATGCTATTACTTCCAATAATGGAAAGGCTTTCGGGCGGCGCAATTTTAAAATCGACACCCTTGGTAACAAGTGTTAACATTTTATCGATAATGTTTTGAGATGAAATGTTTTTTGCGCAAAAAATAATTTCGTTAATACCGTGTACATCCACCACTTCATTTATCTGATTAAAATTACCAATGTAAAATTGATTTTTAACCCCATTATCATTGTTACTTACAAAACCTACGAAGCCCGCATTGATACGCGTTTCCTTTAATAAATTATATACGCGTTCAAATTCTTCTTCACTTCCAATAATGACGATCCGTTTGCTTTTTTGTTCGGTTTTAAATTTAAACTGACTTAATCCCGCCGCATTGTAAATTACACGCGTTACTAAATAAACTAAAACAGTATATGCAGTTCCCAATAAAATTAAAGCGCGGGAGAAACGGTAATTTTCAGGTAACAACGAATAAATAATTAAAATAATTGCTGTACCAACCAAAACACCACGGATCATCTTTAAGAAGCGGAATGGTTTATCGTAACCACCGCTTAGGTAATTTAAAAACATCCATATTAAAGTGTAAACCGGAAAAGCGAAACTTATTAATCGCTCGGAATAATAATTTTCGGCAAACTTAAATTGCGCTTCGTAAATATCTTTAATAAAAAATAATCCGCATAAAATAAGTGCAAAATCTATGGCAGGAAAAAAAGATTGTTTAATGAATCTCCCTATGATAGCCATTGCGGCTCTCATGTAAATAGCCAGATAAATTAAAAAATTAAATAATTTCGCATTACCCGAACTAAAATGTTTCTGCGCAAAAATTGCCATAGCTTTATAAAACACAATGACATAGTTTACACTGCTTTTCTTGGTGCTTTCGCCTTTGTAATGAATAATGCTTGAATCCGCAAAATAATAATTTTTGTAACCGCATAGTGCAATGCGGTACGAAAGATCAATATCCTCGCCATACATAAAAAAAGTTTCATCTAACAAACCGATCTTATCAAGCGTTTCCTTGCGCAATAACATAAAGGCGCCGCTCAAAACATCAATTACATTTGTTTTATCCTTGTCTAAATAAGTTAAGTGATACTGACCGAATTTTTTTGATCTTGGAAATAATTTTGCCAGTCCGAATATTTTATAAAATGCAACCGCAGGTGTTGGCAATCCGCGTTTTGATTCCGGTAAAAAATTTCCTTTTCCGTCTACCATTTTTATTCCCAAACCACCTGCATCAGGATGCTGATTCATAAAAGTAATTACTTTTTCAAATGTGTCTTCCTGTACAACAGTATCCGGATTTAATAACAAAACATATTTTCCGGTGCTTTGTTTTATTCCTTGATTATTGGCGACTGAGAAACCGGTGTTGGTAATATTTTCTATTAATTTTACTTGTGGGAATTTTTGTTTTATGAATGGAACAGAGCCGTCCACCGAGTTATTATCTACAACAAAAATTTCGACATTCAATTTTTTTGAAGCGTTTATAACTGAATGCAAACACTGTTCAACAAAGTGTTTAACGTTATAATTTACAATTATGATGGATAGATCCCGCACCTAAAAAAGAAGGGTAAATATACCAATTATTAAGTGCATTTCTAAAGGTAGCATCATACTATTTGCTGTAACAACGCGAGCACGATTTGCGTTTGGTTTTTTTTAATTCAGAAGAACTTTTTATCAATCGTATTTCACCGGAACATTTATTTAATGCACCGCATGAACTGCGCTTATGAAACAATTTGTCTTTTGGGCTATCACAAATATAGACGCTGATAGCAGCCGGAGCGGCTTTCTTTTTTGGGTTCGGTTTTTTACCTTTTGTTTGAGCAATGCTCATGCCTATACAAAGTAAAAAAGCAAAAATTGCAAAAATTATTCTCTTATTTTTCATCTCTTGTTTTAAATCCTTGATTCAATAATAGTCAAATTTTTTGAAAATTTACCTCTTAAACTGCATCAATTATTGCTTAACGCAGAATTGGGGCTTAAAATTGCCAATAAATTGAATTTTACTTGATTCTTTTATTAAATTTGTGCCCCTAAAACATTGGTTTAGTTCATTATTTTCTGGTCTCGTAGCTCAACTGGATAGAGCAATAGCCTTCTAAGCTATAGGTTCCGCGTTCGAGCCGCGGCGGGATCACCGGTGCCAAACCGAAAACCCTCACAGTTTAAAAAATTCGTTTTTTATCCGGGCTGAGGGTTTATTTTTTAATTATTTTTGACCACTTTGTTTTACACTTACATTTTATATTCAAACACCTCCAAAAGATTCTACATAGGCCAATGCAAAAATATTGAGAAGAGACTGGATTTCCATAACGCGGGGTACGTTAAGTCAACTAAGCCTTATGCGCCCTGGACTTTGATTGGATCTATTCAGAAACCTTCCCGTTCAGAAGCTATGATTCTTGAAAAAAAACTGAAGAACTTCAATCGAAAAGATCTGGACAGATTTATCGCGAAATATTTTTCTTAATTCAATAAGCTCAATGACGAGGTCCAAAGGCTTACCATTCGAGTTTTCATCCGGGTCCCGAGATGGCAAAGCCACTCGGGATGGCGAGTCCTTTGGACCTCGCCACTGAGGGTTTATTTTTTGTCAAAAAATTACCCGATTCTTCAACAATTAGCCGTTAACAACATTATAAAGCCAGTATCTAAGCTCCCATCCTGCCCATTATCTTTATAGGATAATGGTATCTTAAAAATGGCTAGCGAAAAGAAAAATAAATTCAGAAATATACCGGTTCAGGAAACTGATCTAATTGAAGAAAAAGAGGGCGTGAAATTTGAGATCAACCGTCAACACGATATCGAAGAAGATCCTTTTCTGCCAAAAAAAAATACTGTCAAAAAAAATAAAGTAAAAAAAGTTGTAGTTGAAGAAGAGGAAGAAGAAACAGAAGTTGAAACTACACCGAAACCAAAAGTCAAAAAGAAAGAAAAAGTTGCGAAAGTGACTATATCCGACCGTATTCAAAAAGTTGTATCTGTTTATCAAAATGAACGCACTCAAAAAATAATCGGACTCACCTTAATACTTTCCGCTTCTTATCTCTGTATCGCATTTATTTCTTATTTCTTTACTTGGGATGTTGACCAGGATAAAGTAATGGGTTCGTTTTCTGACTTATTTAGTACAGAAACAAAAGTTACAAACTGGTTGGGAAAATTAGGCGCGCTTGTTTCACATCAGTTCATGCACAAATGGTTTGGAGTGTCTTCATTTCTTTTTGTTCCTGTGTTAGCGATGTATGGATTTCAGAAATTATTAAATAGATCATTTGTAAAACCCCAAGCGTTCAATGCGAAATGGTTATTCCTAATGGTATGGAGTTCTTTAACTCTCGCTTTTATTTTTCATGATAAATTATTTTTCCTTGGCGGCGGATTCGGTTATATTTTGAATCAACAAATAAGCAATTACGTCGGAACGGTTGGTTTATTAGCACTGTTAGGATTCTCTATGCTTACATTTTTAG
>DATMPR010000383.1:0-6328 GCA_035567575.1 Bacteroidia bacterium | reverse complement strand
TTTAAGACATCATAATTACAATCTTGCGCTTAAGTTCTTCAGGCGCAACCTTGATATTTATTCGGCAGGAACGGGAGATTTCTGGGGAATCGGGAATTCATTCCAATCCATTGGAGAAGTTTATAAGAAAATGGGAAAACTCGACTCAGCCTATAATAATTATTCGAAGGCACTGGAGATCCGGCAAAAAACGGGATATAAACTGGGAATAACCGGAACGCTTAATTCAATAGCTCAGCTTTATTTAAGCAAGTCTGAGATCAACAAAGCAGAAAGTTACGCGCTTAATTCTTATTCCGTTGCCAAAGAAATTGGCAGTCCTCAAAATATACGGATGTCGGCAAAAACCCTTCATACAGTATATAAGCGGCAAAAAAAATTCCCAAAAGCGTTTCTGATGTATGAAGTTTATGTGCGGATGACAGATAGCATACAAAACGAAAAAAACAAAAAAGCGATTTATAAGCAGCAACTCAATTACGAATTTGAGAAAAAGGCAGCGGTGACAAAGGCTGATGAAGAGAGAAAAGACGCGATAGACCAGGAAGAAAAACATAAGCAACAAATTATCATTTATGCGGTTACAGGAGGGTTATTTCTGGTTTTTTTGCTGGTTATATTTGTTTTTAGGGGTTATCGTCAAAAACAGAAGGCTAATATTGAGATTATGAACCAAAAGAGGGTAATAGAGGTGAAACAAAAAGAGATCCTGGATAGCATACGCTATGCAAGGCGAATTCAGCTCAGTTTAATGCCAACTGAAAAATTTATTTTAAGAAAAGTGGTGGAATTAAGAAAAAAAATCTAATTTTAAATCATGGAAACAGCAACCGAAACTAAAAATTTCTTTATCCTTTACAAGCCAAAGGATATTGTAAGCGGCGATTTTTATTATGCTCAGGCGCATAAACCTAAGGGTAGTAAAAACGAAATTTTTTATTTATGTACAGCAGATTGTACCGGGCATGGTGTACCGGGCGCTTTGATGAGCATGGTGGGAATTTCAAGGTTAAATGAATCTATCATCGAAAAAAATCTTATCCATCCTAACGAAATACTTGATAATGTTAGAAGCGGTATTATATCTTCCCTTAATCCTGAGGGCAGTGAAGAAGAGAGTAAGGATGGTATGGATTGTGTGCTTTGTGCCTACGATTTTGAAAATAATGTTTTGGAATTTGCTTCAGCAAATAACCCGTTATGGTTAGTAAGGGATAATAAAGTGATAGAATACAAGGCTGATAAAATGCCTGTGGGAATTTATGGCGAAGAAATGAAGCCGTTTACTTTACAAAGAATAGATCTTAAACCCGGCGACGTTGTTTATACCTTCACAGATGGTTTTGCCGATCAGTTTGGCGGACCGAAAGGAAAGAAATTTAAGTATAAACAATTAGAAGAGTTTTTGTTAACTAATAGCAGTTTACCAATGGAAACTCAAAAGCAAAAATTAGATTCAGCTTTCGAAAGCTGGAGAGGGAATTTAGAGCAAGTGGATGACGTTTGTATTATTGGTCTTAAGATCTAAAACCTACTCACCTTTATTTATAATTTTAATTTCGCTTTCACCTACAATTTTTAAAGCTGTTCTTCTGTTCTTTTGATGAGCAGCTTCCCATTCAGGACTTTTCTTTTTCATTTTATTAATTACCGCTTCTTTTATTAAAGGATTACTTTCACCAAAACCTTTTGGCATTAATCGTGATGCTGCGATGCCCTTTGAAACCAAATAATCAACACAAGATTGCGCGCGGGCTTGGGATAATTTCATATTATATTTATCATTACCGCGGCTGTCTGTATTGGCTTCAATATTAACTGAAAGGTTGTTGTTTAAGTTTAAAAGGTCAACAATTTTATCCAGATTTTGCATACCAACCGGACGTAATGCTGCCGAATTAAAATCATACTCAATACCTTCAATTGCAATTTCACCTTTAGGAATGATACTTAAAAAGAAATCCTGCTGAAAATGTTCTGTTTTTGTTTTTCCAATTGTTATGGCAGCTGCTTTGTCGGCTAAATATTTTGTTTTCTGTGCTTTAATAAAATACTCTGAATTAGCTTTTAACTCGGCAAAATAAGCTCCCTTATCATCCGACATAATAAAAACAGGATCACCGCTGCCATGAGTTTCTATAATGCTAACCAAGGCACCGGGCATTGGTTCGTTAGTTTGTGCGTCGAAAACAATACCGTTGATATCAAATTTAATAGGCTGGTTAACGAATTCAAAGATCTTGTAACAATTTCCGCCCGGGCATTCAACTCTGTCGCTTGCGAAAAAACCTTTTCCCTGCGTTCTGTCTAAAATAAAATAAGCATCATCTTTACTGGAATTTATAGGAGCGTTTAAGTTTACCGGAAGTGCAAAACCATCAGTATTAGGATTTACTTCGCATTTAAAAATATCAAGGCCGCCTAAACCAGCTAATCCATTTGAACTAAAATATAAACTTCCGGTAACTGCGTGTATAAATGGAGTTACTTCGTCGGCTGCGGTATTTATTGGCGCACCCAGATTTTTTGGCGCATCAGCAATACCATTAGCATCAATATTACAAACCCAAATATCAAAACCACCTAGTCCGCCGGGTCTATTTGATGAAAAATATAATTTTGTACCATCCTGATTAAGGCAGGGCTGCATTGACTTATATCCCACAAAATTCACATTCCCATTCAATCTTTGAGCTGCATAAAATTGCGAACCATTCATTTTTGATTTGAAAATAAATGATTCCTTAGGGTTCTGATCATTCCATCTGGTGAAAAATATTGACATAGCCTCATCTCCGCCGCTTACAAACGATGCGCCTTCATGTTGTGATGTATTTATGCTTGCGCCCATATTTATTGGTTGACTCCAGGTGCTATCTTTTAATTCTGTCCAATACAGATCGCATAAGTAAGCCGCATCTTCTTTTTTAGGATCAATTACAATATTTCCCTTCCTTGCACTTGTAAAAATAATTTTTGATGAACTGCCATAATACGAAGGAGCAAAACTGGAATTCCCTTTATTAAAAACATTTGTATCAAGTTGTGTAACTTTTATGATACGGTTAATATTTGCACTATCCATTGCCAGATAACAACCTGCTTCTTTTTTCAGAGCTGTTTGTGCAATGGAATCGTTCGCCGGTTTTGAAGTAACATATTTTTCAAACTCATCTAAAGCTTCCTGATAACGTTTTACGTTCATGAGAGAGAGTCCATAATAATAACGCGCATCAGGATGCATTCCTCTGTCGACACACTTTTTATAATTGATCGCGGCATTATTATAATCTGCATTTAAACGATAGGATTGTGCTAATTGAAAAAGCACATAATCATATTGTGATTTTGTTTTCAGATCAAATGGCTTTGAGGATTTTGATGAAATGTTTGTATCGGCTATCACTACAGCTTTTTTTACCTCCGGGTTCGTTTTAGCTATAGGCTTAACCGAATCATTTTTAAGACTGTCTTTTTTATCGGCAGGTCTTTTCATCATGTTAACCAATTGAACGCGGTAAGGCAAAACCCTTTGTTTATAAATGGAAGAATCGTTTAATAGTTTCAAATAAGAAACAACGGCATTCGGATAATCTTTATTATTAAAAAGCTTATCAGCTGCCTCGATTTGTAAAATACTGCTCGATTGGGGAAAAACGCGCAATACAATTCCTAACACAAAAAATGCAATAATTCTCAAACGCAAAACTTTCATAATTATAATCTTGGGCAGTGCTTAATTTTATTTGTTTTTTCTTTGCCCACAAGGTAGGTAAACGCTATTTCCATTGCGCCATGGGTTTTACTGGCCGTTTTTAAACTGGAAGTATTAAAATCGTATCCGAATTTTAGAATGTAATTTTCTTTTTTGAATCCTAAACTAGCCACACTTGCATCTTGTGTTCTAAAAACATAACCTGCTAAAAGAAAAAGTTTTCCTCCCTTTAAATAATAACCTCCATCAACCGCGTAAGTTTGCTCAGTAGCCTTTCCTTGTTTCATGATGAGGATTTTTGGGATCACATAAAGCAACTCGTTAATATTTATCCTTGTACCAACATGAAAGTTGAGACGGAGCGGTAAGTGATTATTCTGATCGAAAAAAGTTTCCTTTGAATTGGTAAGGTTAAAACCCGATACACCTATAAAAGGATTGAGACGCGATTGTTGTTTTGTATAATAATAAACCAAGCCGGCATTTACCTGAGGTAATATTTGTGATTGCCTTGTGAAATTTTCGCCGCTGTTCGAGCTTCCTTCAAAGAAGCCGCCATTTGTGTGATTATATTGTTCATCAAATGTGAGATTTTCTTCCCGGATCGATTTTTGTGTTATTCCTGCCTGCAAACCAAAAGACAAATTGTGAAATTTATTTTTATCTAATTGAACTGAGTAGGCTGTCGACAATAAAAACTGAAATGCATTATAATTTCCAATACCGGCCCGCATATTGATAATCTGCATACCATAGCCCCATTTACCTTTTGGTATGTCGGCGCTTATTAAAGCTGTTGTAAAGGGTTTAAAAGTTACGGCATTCCATTGGTTCCGGTATTGCGCATGCACTCTTGCATTCGCATCAGTTAATCCCGTAAAAGCAGGATTCAAAAACATAGGCGGAGCATCATACATTGATAAATGGAAATCCTGCGATTTAACTATTTGAGTTAAACCCGTTAAAAAAGCTAATGTTATTGCTAATTTTTTCATGAATATTTTATTTTACTATTGTAACATCACCGGTCTTTCTGATCTGCCGGTTGTCATTATAAAGTTCAACATCGAGTATCCAGGCATAAGCACCAATAGGTGCACTTTGTCCTTTGTAAGTTCCATCCCATCCTTTTGCCTGATCAACGCTTTCAAATATTTTTTCACCCCAATTATTATAAACTCTGAAGTAGAAAGTTTTGAATGGCCCGCCTTTTACAAATAAAGTATCATTATGCCCGTCACCGTTTGGTGAGAATCCGGTGGGAACAAGCGGTAATAAGGTTACAAAAACATCATGACTAACAGTATCCGCGCAACCATTAACATCAATTATTGATAATGTAATTGTAAATACACCTTTATTATCAAAAAGATGTGATGTGTTTTGCGCTGTTGCAGAAGCACCGTCACCAAAGCCCCAGAACCATGAAGCAATTGTGCCGGCAGGTGTACTTTGATCAGTTAATCCCAGCGTTTCATTAGCAAAAATAGGATTGCCTGACATACTAAATTCAGCTGTTGGTTTTGGATTTACATTTACCGACTGAACTGTTGAAGTTGTACAACCGTTACTTGAAGTTACTGATAAGCTAACAGAGTAGGTACCTTGAACAGTGTAAATATGTGTAGTGTTTTGCGATGTAGAAGTACCGCCATCACCAAAATTCCAGTTCCATCCTGTGATCGTTCCAGTTGCAAGAGTTGACAGATCATTAAACGAAGCTGTCGTTCCAACACAGGCATTTGTATAGGAGAATGCAGGTACAGGTGCAATAAATACAGGAACAACCTGTCTTACTGTATCTTTACAGCCGTTGATCGAAGTTACAACATGGGTAACAGTATAACTGCCGCCAACAGAATAAGTATGAACCGGACTTTGTAATGTATTTGTTGAAGCATCACCAAAACCCCAGAAGAATGTAGATAGGGAAGAAGTAGGTGTTGATGTATCGGTGAACTGTACAGGATAAGTTGCACAAGCTGTTGAATACGTAAACGAAGATTTAGGTGCATTAATGAAAGTTGCGATTAATGTATCAATTGAAGCCAAACATCCACCATTATTTGTACTCGTCAAAATTAAATAGATCGTATTATTACCGGTTGTATCAGCCGAGCTTGGATGATAATATGTAGCAGATGCAGTTGTATCCGCAACGAAAGTTCCCGTTCCTGTTGACGTCCAGTAACCTGTTGTAGTTACTCCGCTAATACTTCCGCTTAATGGAATAACTGAGTTCTTACAAACATTTTGATTAGGTCCCGCATTTGTATTAGCGGCAGGCAGAATATTATAAACAACTGTATCTGTAACATTTGGACAACCGCCGCCCGATGCTGTTAGTATAAATGTTATAGTACCGGCAGTAGTATCGGCATTACTCATAATGTAATTTGTGGTAAGATTGTTTGGCGTAACAAGTGTTCCTGTTCCTAAAGTAGACCAAGTAGTTGTATAACCGGGTGTAACTGTACCGCTAAGCAGAACAAAAGGAGCTGTGGAACAAACATTGCCATTTGGTCCTGCATTTACAATTGCCGGATTTGTTACTAAAATGCTTACCGTTCCATCAGGTCCTGTACAGCCCAATACAGTTGCATTAACTGAATA
>DATMPR010000382.1:0-8940 GCA_035567575.1 Bacteroidia bacterium | reverse complement strand
TATTTTATGGCTTGTTTGTTATCACCGCTTCCAAAATATAAACAGCCAATTTTATAATAGAAATTTAAGATCCGGTTATCATCAATTTTATTTCCGAAATGCTCAATCCCCTTTTCAATTTCTTTTACAAGATAAAGTCCGTCGGAAAAAGTGCCATTCATAAAATGGAAATTTATTTTATTGATGTAACGGTACTGAAATAAAAGCACTGAATTGTTTTCGTTGTTCAAAATAAATTCTTCAGTTCCTAATTTTTCAAGTGTTTTTAAAACCTCTGTAAATTTTTGTTTGTGACTAATGAAAAATAAAGCAGCTAGTAAATTATGCAAACCTTTTAAATACAGATCAGCATATACAGGAATTAAATGGCCATTTTCTTCAAACAGATCAACCCAGCGGCTCGCGTATTTATAACAAGTTAAAAAATCCTGTACAATGTAATTATACCAAACGTAAGATTGATAGAGATACAACTTTTCGAAAAAACTAAGTTCATCAATATTATATGCGGGAAGGTTCGATTTAAAAAATTCCGAAACAAACATGAGATCTTTTTCGTTGCGAACATGACTGGTCCGCAAATACAAACCATATAAACGGATGCCGAGATTAGAAAAATTATTGGTTCCGTTAATTTTTTTACTTAGTAAAGAAGAGCTGTTTGTGATCTCTTCTGCGGTTGTATCAATACTCCGTGTGATGTATTGTCCTTCAATATGTTTTTCAAAATCCAGTATCTCCAGTAAAATAGCGTTCTTTTCGTATTCAGTAGCGGTGATTTTCGCCTTATCTAATAATTTTAAACTTTGATTATACAGACCTTTGTTATAAAGTAATTTGGCATAATCAATTTGCTCATGAATGTAAATATCCAGATCCTGATTAGAAGCGTTCAAGCGTAAACTCATTAAGATCTGTTTGTAGAGATGAGCTTTTAGATTTGACAATTGCGTTTTTGAAATATCATTTGCCTTTAATAAAATTTTATCCTCATTATAATCGGTTTGCTTATCAATTACATCAAACAAAACCATGAACTTACTATCCTCATTACTCTGAATGCGGTTGACATAAAGTTTAAAATTACGTTTCTCACTTTTGCTTAGCGATTTTATAAGCTGATATAACGGATCGGTATTTGACACATTTAAAATTACGGATAATTCTGTGAAATATATTACACAAAATTAAAATAATGCTTCTTAAATTAGCACATGCCAAATGCGCTCATAAAAGAAACTAGTCCATACCTGTTACAGCACGCCAATAATCCCGTTAATTGGGTAGCCTGGAGTGAAGAAATATTTTCAAAAGCCAAAATAGAAAATAAACTGGTATTGATCAGCATTGGCTATAGTGCTTGTCATTGGTGCCACGTCATGGAACACGAAAGTTTTGAAGATGCGAAAGTAGCTGAAATAATGAACAAACATTTTATTTGCATTAAGGTTGACAGAGAAGAACGGCCTGATGTGGATATGCTTTACATGACAGCAGTGCAATTAATGAACGGACAAGGCGGATGGCCCTTAAATTGTTTTGTTTTGCCGGATGGAAGACCCCTTTACGGCGGGACTTATTTCAGAAAAGAACAGTGGACAAATATTTTATTAAATCTTTCAGGATTATACGAAGAGAATCCGGAGAAAGCGATGCAATACGCTACGGAGTTAACTAATGGTTTGCAGCAAACAGAATTAATTAATAATAAACAATACGACAACTCAGTCCTTCGGCAAGCTCAGGATGACATAAAAAAAGAAGTTTTAGAAAAATGTATTACCAATTGGGAAAAACGTTTTGATAATGAATTGGGTGGGCCTAAGAAAGCGCCGAAGTTTCCAATTCCAAATAACTATAATTTTTTATTGAAGCATGCTTACTTAAATGATGATCAGAAATTATTAAAGCATGTTGAATTAACGTTGGTGAAAATGGCCTGTGGCGGCATATATGATCAGCTTGGCGGTGGTTTTGCGAGGTATAGTACGGATGTGCAATGGAAAATTCCGCACTTCGAAAAAATGCTTTACGATAACGCGCAATTGGTAACATTGTATTGTGAAGCGTATCGTCTAACAAAAAATAATTTGTACAAACAAGTCGTTGAAGAAACTTTAGCATTTGTAGAAAAAGAATGGTTAAGTAAAGACGGTGGTTTTTACAGTGCATTGGACGCGGATAGCGAAGGCGAAGAAGGAAAATACTACGTTTGGCAAAAAGAAGAATTACAACACTTGCTGGGAAAAGATTTTGTTTTGTTTGCAGATTATTATGGGATAAATGCGATCGGTTATTGGGAACACGACAATTATGTTTTGATACGGAATGAAAATGTAAATGAAATTTTATTGCAGCACCAGTTAAAAGCGGCAGAATTAGAATCTATTATTTCAAATTGCAAAACCATTTTAATTAAGGAAAGAGAAAAAAGAATTAAACCGGGTTTAGATGATAAAATATTAGCAGCGTGGAATAGCTTAATGTGTAAAGCTTACAGCGAAGCATATCTGACTTTCAAAAACAAAAATTACAAAACCATTGCATTAAAAAATGCAGACTTCATAAAAAAGAATTTTATCCGTTCTGATCGTTCGATGCTGCGCACTTACAAAAATGGTGAAGCTAAAATAAATGCTTTTTTGGATGATTATGCCTTTACAATTGATGCTTTTACTCAAACTTATATTATTTCGCAAGATGAGGGTTGGTTAAACCTAAGCAAAAATTTATGCGAATACGTTTTGAAAAACTTCAATAATCCTGAAAGTGATCTGCTTTTTTACACCGATTCATCTAACAAATTAATTGTAAGAACCACCGAAACCAGCGACAATGTTATTCCCGCCTCCAATTCACAAATGGCAATTAATTTGTTCAAGCTGTCAAAATATTTTCACAATAACGATTATCACGATAAAGCAGAGTTAATGCTTAACAGATTTGCTGAAGAAATTGTTAATTATGGCGCCGGTTACAGTAATTGGGCTTCTTTATATTCTGATCTGTTAAATAACTATTTTGAAGTTTGCATTGTTGGTAAAGATGTTGAAGAAAAGATCCTGGACCTCTATGAACATTATGTTCCAAATGCGATTTTTGTAATAGCTGTTTCCGGTTCTGGCCTGGATATTTTAAACCAACGCTTTGTTGAGGGGAAAACTCTCATTTATGTATGTAAAAACAAAGCTTGTTTATTGCCCGTTTCAGAGGTAAAAGAAGCAGTGAAACAACTTGAAAAAACAGTTTAGCATATTCTTAATTTTCATCTTTTTTTCAACGCAGGCACAAACCTTAAAGCCTATGCCTCAGTCTGCTTTTGAACCTTTGCTGGAGTTCAATACTGCTTTTATTAAACAACAAAAAATAAAATCCATTACCTTTGATATCCTCGATAAAAAGGATTTTGAGGCGCCGGTTGACAGAAATCTGATGCATTTTTACGAATTTGACACAAGCGGTCTGTTAAAACGGTTTTATTATACCAACATTGTTAAAACCATCGAAAAAGAATATCATTCACCGCCTGTTTATCGGCACAGAAGATTGATAAGCAATGGCTCAGTTTATTTTAAGAACGAATATGTTTATGATACGATCTCTACCATTTACATGTACAAAAACAATAATTTGATTTTAAAGCGATATAACGATGGCACTTATTATGAGAGCAGATATTACAATTACGATGCTAAGAACCGTTTAACTAAAGAAAGAAGAGTAAAAGAAACTAATTTAAGCAGCGATAAAAGTAATTTTATATTGGGAAACCAAACGGTTATCAGTGAAGACAGTTTTCAGTATTTAGATATTACTCCTCACCAATTCAAACAAATTTGTTTAAACAGTGAGAACCGTCCGTATAAAGAAATAATTATCAATACCGATTCAGCAGGAAACATGGTTTCGAAAAACGAAAGTTATATTGTAGCATGGATCGTTCAAAATACAATTTACACTTACGAAAAAAATCAATTAACCAGCGCCACCTTTAAAGGAAATGCAAACGGAGATGTAATTTTAAAAACAACTTACGAGCGCGATACAATGCATTGCATTTATACTGAGAAACAATATAAAAACGATGTTCTTCTGAAAGAACTAAGTTATATTACCGATAGAGCCAACAGATGTTTAAATTCTTTTATTGTGCGCGATCCTATCAATAAGAACATGCGCATTGTAAAATTATTTTATATGACCTACCACTCACTCGTCTCTGAAAAACGCTAGCTTACGCATATCAATTATCTGAATATTGCGGTAATAAAAATTTAAAACATCAGTGTAAGAGTAACCTAATTTTGTCATCCGCATAGCGCCTTCCTGCGACATACCCAAACTATGGCCGTAACCTTTGCCTTCAAAAATTACTGAGTCACCATCTTTAGAAATATTAAAATAAGTCGATTTTAATTGCAGATCCTGTCTGACATTTTTTAACGGCACTTTTATATTGCTTGCTTCTAAATAAATTTTGCGTGTGTCTTGTTTGAAATTTAAAGCAAGTGCTTTTGCGCCCGCTTCATCAACGGGGTAATTGTGTTTCAATTTTAAATAACTCAGCCAATCTTCCGTTAGCATTTTGCGTTCCCATTTATAATTTGGCATGCCTGCGCTAAAAGTATCGTTCACACTTTTTAAATACGAAGTACGTGTGCCCCACACATCTTCTGAGTTGGCTGTTTGTCCGCCGCTGTTACTGTGAAAAGCTGCAACGATCAAATTCAAATTTTCATCCACAACAACTTTTCCTTTTGTATCGAGAACCATTTCAGTAATACCTTCGAAACGCGGCTTGCCATAATAAGCCTGACAATGTACCTGATCACACAACGAAAAACCTTCAGGTAAATGTTTGTTGATGTGTGCCAAAGCAAATGTACGCGCTAAAATGGCTTGCACTTTATAAAATTCGGGAGTTGAAGATGTTCCTGATTCTGCTTCTACAACACCTGCAATATAATTATCAAGTTTCACTTCATTAATTATTTTTAAATTTCCCAGTTCATTACTTACGTTATAATTATCAGGGTAAACACGCTGTTTACGGTCGGGGTTCACTAATTTTAATTTTACTTCTCCCGTCATGCTTTGCGAGATCATTTTCACATTTTTAAAACGGCCATAAACTGTTTCAAATGATTTTACCTCAACGCTATCGTTAACAGCGGTTAATTTTAAAATGGTGGTGCCGTTATCTTTTAATAATATTTTATCATCGGCAATAATATTGTAAGTTGACTTTTGCACTGAAAAAGTTGCAGCGTTTATTTTTAAATGCGCAAACACTTTTATGTAAACAACATCCTGACTAAATGCAAAAGCATTTATGAAGCAGAAAAGGAATAAGATGAATTGTTTCATTGTTTAGTTTTTAAAATAATTGTACATAGCAGTAGCAATTCTTTTAGAAGCGCCTACACCACCTAATTTTGTTTTTAATTCTTTGTAATCGTTTATAATTCTGCTTCTGTAATTGTTATCGTCTAACAGTTTTTTTAATTCTTCTGAAATGTTTTTGACTGTCATATCCTGCTGAATTAATTCTTTCACAATTTCCCTATCCATAATTAAATTCACCAGCGAAATATATTTTAATTCTTTGTTCACGACTTGTCTTGCTATCCATAACGATAAAGCACCGGCCCGGTAACAAACAACTTCAGGTAATTCAAATAAAGCGGCTTCCAGTGTTGACGTGCCTGATTTAATAACGCCCGCTTTTGCGTATGACATGAGTTCATAGGTTTGATCGTAAACTACTTTAAATCCTTTGTCAATGGCTCTATCGTATAATTGTTTTGGAATGTTACTCGTTCCGCCTATCACCAATTCGTAATCTTTAAACTGATCTTTGAACTGTAACATGATATCGAACATGCGTTCCAATTCCTGTTTACGGCTGCCCGGTAAAACAGCAATAAGTGGTTTTGAAGAAATATTATTTTTAGCAAGAAATTCTTCCCTGCTCATTAAAGTCTTTTTGCGCTCTTCAATTTCATCGAGCAAAGGATGTCCGACAAATTTCGCGTGACAATTTCTTTTTTTGTAAAAAGGTTCTTCAAAAGGAAGTATCACAAACATTTGGTCAACATATTTTTTTATGATCTCAACTCTGTTTTCTTTCCAGGCCCAAACTGTTGGAGAGATATAATAAAACACTTTAAAACCATTTTCTTTTGCCCACTTTGCCATTCGCAAATTAAAACCCGGGTAATCAACTAAGATCACAACATCAGGTTTGTAGTCGAGAATATCTTGTTTTACAATTTTAAAATTTTGTTTGATCTTGCCTAAATTTTTTGCGACATCCACAAATCCCATAAAAGCCATTTGCCCGATGTGAATGGTTGGTTTATTACCTGAAACTTTTTGCATCAGATCGCCGCCGAGGAATTTGTAATTGCTCGATCTATCCAATAGATCTAACTCCTTCATGAAATTTGAAGCGTGTAGATCGCCTGACGGCTCACCTGCTATGATGTAATACTTCAAAATGCTTGTTCGTGATAATACATAACGTAAAAAACCAGTGCAACATAAATAAATACACTGGTAATAATTCCTTTTACCGCGCTATTCATGTGCTTATTTAAAAACAAATAAAATATAAGTAAATTCCCCAGCGCGCAAACTTTTATGACGCCGCTTAACATTTGTCCGAACATTAAATATTTTACAAATTTTACAGGGAATTCCATGTAACTATACTTGAATAACCAATAACAGAAAAAACAAAATATGGGAAAAAGCATGCCAATTACAAAACCTTTCCAGTAACTGTCTAATTTTTCTTTCCAACTCATTTTAAAATAGTTTTTAAGTGTTCAATATTTTTGTGTGCCGTCAAATCGCATTGTGTTGGCACAACAGAAATAAATCCGTTTGCGAGCGCCCATTCATCGGTGTCTTTCGATCCAGGTTCAAAGTTCACGAATTTTCCGGTTAACCAATAATATGGACGACCATAAGGATCCTGGCGTTCATCAAATTCTTCAACCCAATTGGCTATTGCTTGCCTGCAAACTTTTATTCCCTTTAATTCATCGGATTTAAGTTTTGGAATATTTACGTTTAAGCAAACACCGTTTGGTAATTTATGTTGCAGCGTTTGTGAAATTATTTTTTCGATCTCTTTTTTTGCCTGCGAAAAATCAGCATCAATGCCATAATCACACAGCGAAAAACCAACAGAAGGAACATTTTCAAGAGCCCCTTCAATGGCGGCCGACATAGTACCCGAATAAATTACATTGATAGAACTGTTACTGCCGTGATTTATACCCGATAAAATTAAATTCGCTTTGCGCGGCAAAACTTTATTTACTGCCATTTTTACGCAATCAACCGGTGTGCCGCTGCAACTATATTCAATGGAAACATTATGATTATTGGTTTTATTTAAGCGTAAAGTTGAATTAATTGTAATGGCGTGGCCCATTCCGGATTGCGGTGAATCAGGGGCAATGACAACTACTTCGCCAAATTGCTTTGCTACCGAAACTAAAAAAAGAATTCCCGGCGAACTTATTCCGTCGTCATTAGTCACAAATATCAAAGGCTTCTCCATAATTCAGGTACAAACTATAAAGCTAAGTGCTGCGGCCGGTAAACTTTTGACTAAGTGATTTAATTACTAATAGAGTATTGTTGATTTTTGTTAGAAGGCCTTACAGTACAATTCTCATCCTCGGTTTAAGAAAAATTTTCACCTTTAAAGGCAGAAATATGGGTAAGAATCCCCTATTCAAATCACTTATTAAAACTTATAAATTGCTCATTTCTTCAAGAGGTAGCTTTTTTGTTATATTTGTTCTTAATTTTAAGACCTTTTTATGAAAAAAATTGTCAAAACATCAAATGCTCCGGCTCCAATAGGGCCTTATAATCAAGCAGTTATAGTTGGAGATGCTGTATATATTTCAGGTACAATAGCAATGGATCTGCAATCGAAACAGCTTATTAAAACCAATATTAAGGAAGAGACAAAAATTGTGATGGATTATATCAGCGCTATTCTTAAGGCTGCGAATATTGATTTTAACAATGTTGTAAAAACCACCATTTTCCTCAATGATATGAACAATTTCGTTCATGTGAATGAGGTCTATAGTTCATACTTTAAATCCGATTTCCCTGCAAGGGCTACGGTTCAGGCTCAAAGGCTCCCAAAAGATGCCAATGTTGAGATTAGCATGGAGGCTAAAATCTTTTAACAGGTCTTTTTTGCCGACAAACGACAAAAATTTGCAGATTGAAAAAATTTCTCTATTTTTACTATAGATATTAAAATTTTCAGTCATGAATATTTTTGTAAGTAACATTAGTTTTAAAGTTAGGGAACAAGCTTTAAAAGAACTATTTGCTGAATACGGTGAAGTTTCAAACGTTCGTATCATAAAAGATAAAGAAACCCGTCGCAGTAAAGGTTATGGTTTTGTTGAAATGCCTAGCGATTCTGAGGGTAATGCTGCCATTAATGCTTTAAATGGTACCAATCATTACGAAAGAACAATTGTTGTTGCGGAAGCGAAAGGTAAAAAAGAAACAACAGAATCTAATGGTAACGCTGCTGCCGAGGGTTAATCCATAAAACATTTTATATTTCAAGCCGGTTTGTTTTCACAGGCCGGCTTTTTTATTTAAATAGAATCAAAAGCTTTCCCAATTTAAGAATTTATTAAGATACTTCATTTTAATAGGAAACTTAACCCTTCTTATCTTTTCATTCTCATCACTTATCTAAATTAAGATGGGCCACCTGTTAATTATGAGTAATAAATTAAATAAAAATATTTAACTTTACTATATTATTATTTTACTCTTACCGGATTGTTATTTTACTTCTTAATTCTCTTTTTTAGAGATTAGTCGTAGCCTAACTTTCCACAGTTATCTTAATATATTTTTGGACTTAATTATTCATCTTAGTTAAAG
>DATMPR010000381.1:0-2746 GCA_035567575.1 Bacteroidia bacterium | reverse complement strand
TGAGAATTTTTTTATTGCTGATGGAAGCAACGAAGGTTTGGCGATTATTCAAATACAATGAAGCAGTTTGTTTATTCACATTTACATTACAACTCGAATCCAAAGCCATTGGAGATTTAAAATATAATTTTTTGTTTTTGGGATTGATGTAATTGAAATCGTATTCTATTCTTACTTGTTTTGTTAAAGAGTTCACACTTCTTTTAAGCGGATTTATATTTCCTACTAAACAGATCTGATTGGTTTGATCAAATCCAAAAACCGAATCGTATTGTGGTTCTATAATTATAGTTTCGCCTTGTTTAAAGCCCCATTTTTTTCCTGCCTTGAATGCAGATATGGTTTGTGATTGCATGAATAGTGGAATAAAGGAAAGAATTGCAATTAAAATAAACACTTTACCGATTGCTTTCACCGCTTTATTTTTGATGGCATAAAGGTACAAAAAATACCCGTCTGCCGCCGAGGCAGGAAAGCCTCTCATCTCAGAGAGGCTTTTTTAGGATCTTCCTATCAATCTGCCTGTAAAAACGGGTATTTGTAATCGGTTGCCGGCACAAATGTTTCTTTTATAGTGCGTGGACTCACCCAACGCAATAAATTAACTTTAGCGCCTGCCTTATCGTTTGTTCCACTGCCGCGTGCGCCGCCAAATGGCTGCTGTCCAACAACTGCTCCTGTACATTTATCGTTAATGTAAAAGTTTCCTGCGCTGTGTTCTAATTTTTTTGTTGCCACTTCAATTGCATAACGGTCTTGCGCAATAATTGCACCGGTTAATGCATAGATCGAAGTTTTGTCAACGATGTCTAATGTTTCTTTAAATCTGTTCTCACCATAAACATAAATGGTTAAAACCGGACCAAATAATTCTTCGCACATGGTAACGTATTTCGGATTTTTTACTTTTAATATGGTTGGCTGAATAAAATAACCTTTGCTTTTATCTGATTTTCCTCCCGCGACAATTTCAACACCCTTATCTTTTTTAGCCGCAGAAATATATTTGGTTAGCTTATCAAAACTTTTTTCATCGATAACCGCGTTAATGAAATTAGTAAAATCTTCAGTCGGACCCATTTTCATTGATTTCAGATCAGCTACCAAATATTTTTTTACTTCTTCCCATAAATTACTTGGGATGTATGCACGTGAACATGCAGAACATTTTTGTCCCTGATATTCAAATGCGCCACGAGCAATTGCAGTCGCTACAACTTTTGCATCAGCTGATTTGTGCGCCATGATAAAATCTTTTCCGCCTGTTTCACCAACAATTTTCGGATAGGATTTATATTTGTGAATGTTATTACCGATCGCTTTCCAGATACCTTGAAAAACTTCAGTGCTTCCTGTAAAATGTATTCCGGCGAAATCGCGGTGATTAAAAATTACTTCTGCAGCATCCGGACCGCTAGGATAAATTAAATTTATTACTCCATCAGGAACTCCTGCTTGTTTAAATACTTCCATTAAAACGTTTGCGCTATATACAGCTGTGTTACTTGGTTTCCACACAACAACATTCCCCATCATTGCGCAGCTGCTTGGTAAATTACCTGCAATGGCTGTAAAATTAAATGGTGTTAAAGCGTAAACAAATCCTTCCAATGGCCGCCACTCTAAACGGTTCCAAACGCCGGGTGAAGAAATTGGCTGGTCGTGATAAATTTCCTGCATGTAACTTACATTGAACCGTAAAAAATCTACGATCTCACATGCACTATCAATTTCCGCCTGAAAAGCATTTTTACTTTGTCCGAGCATGGTTGCAGCATTTAATTTTGCGCGGTACGGTCCTGCAATTAGATCTGCTGCTTTTAAGAAAATGGAAGCGCGGTGTTCCCAGGCTAAATTTCCCCAATCTTCTTTTGCAGCTAAGGCAGCGTTAATAGCTTGTTCAATATGTTTTTTATCACTCTTATGAAAATAACCTAAGGTGTGCTTATGATCATGCGGCGGAGCTAAGCGGATCTTATTATTGCTGCGCACTTCTTTGCTGCCGATATACATTGGGATATCAACTTGCTTGCTGCGCAAAGTTTTTAGCATGGCTTGTAATTCTTTGCGTTCAGGACTTCCTGATGCATATTGCTTGATCGGTTCATTAACCGGAACCGGTACTTTATAAATTCCTTTTGGCATAGGTTTAGTTATGTGTTGGTGAATTTGTGATTTTGTGGAGTAAAAAATGAACTAGTTAATTATTGAATTCCAAGTAAAGAAAGGATTCTGCTTAATTCTTTATCGTTCTTAAATGTAAGAGTTAAACTTCCGGCCTGACCATTACGTTTGTAAGAAAAAGATTTTTTAAAAACTTCAGTTAATTTTTTCTGAACTTCTTTATCTTCCATGCTCAATGGTTTTTGAACACGTGTAACTTTTGGAGTGAATTTTAATTTTTCGCCGCGTGCAAGATCTTCGATCTGACGAACCGATAGATCTTGTTCCAATGCTAAAGCAAAAATAGCAAGCTGACGGTCTTCATTATCGATATTAATTAAAGCTTTGGCATGACCCATTGTAATTTCTCGGTCGCGGATAGCTTTTTGTATTGGTGCCGGTAATTTTAATAAACGTAAAAAATTTGTTACTGTGCTGCGTTGTTTTCCTACTTTTTCGCTTAAAGCTTCCTGTGTTAAACTGCACTCATCAATTAAACGTTTGTACGACATAGCAACCTCCATCGGATCCAGATCTTCGCGCTGAATGTTTTCTACCAACGCCATTTCAAGCATCGCCTGAT
>DATMPR010000380.1:0-3901 GCA_035567575.1 Bacteroidia bacterium | reverse complement strand
CCTACATGCTCAATTCTTACTGCACTGGTACTTGCTCCGCCTACAATTCCTCCGCTAAATACCTGAGCTTTGATATGAATTGTTAAAACAACAAATGTGAACAGGCTTAAAAATAATTTCGTTTTCATGACTTAATCTTTTTTTAAATGAATAATGTATTTGTTAAATCAAAGGTAGCTTCACTTTCTCTCTAATATTTTAAAATTCGCTAAGAAAGTATTATTATAGTTTAAGGAACTGAATTATTTGTGTGGCATTAATGGAAAAACCGCCCGCTGCATAAATATGCAACGCGCGGTTTTTAAAATGCTTTATAAATTTTATTTATTTAGAGAGTTTCTTTGTTGAACCGGCATATTCACCATAACCGTATTCCATTCCTGTTTTACTATCTTTAATACCATAATAGCGTGCCGAAAATTCGGGTAAGGTATTATCAGAGGCAGCGTACTGGCCGTAATATTCTGTAAGATCTTTAGCAGAATCTTTTATCTCGTTGTAACGCATAATAAATTCTGGTAAAGTTTTTTTAGACCCTGCGTAATCGCCGAAATATTTGCTCATTGTAGGGTAGGTGTCTTTTATCTCATAATATCTTTTTGCGAAAATTTCTAACGCATAATCCGATGCCGCATAATTATCGAAAGAGTTTCTTAAGTTTGGATAAGCCGCTTTAATAGCGTTATATCTTTCTACAAATTTTTGTTTTGTGCATGAAGCAGCAGCATATGACCCAGATAAACTTTTTAATGCAGGGTAGCTGTCTTTGAAGCCAAAATAGCGATCCATAAAATTTTGATCTTTGGGATCATCTTTTGTTACTTTCTCAATTTTATTTTTATTGATCTCATTAGTATTCGCGGCAGCAGGCTGGGCGGATAATTTAGTTGTAATTATAGACGAGCACATTAAAAGTGCAGCGGCTAAAAAAGTTAGTTTTTTCATGGCTTGATTTTTAATTTTAATGTAAAGCTAGGCACAACTGCTTTTTATGAATTTAAAATTCGGTAGTAAGGCTCTTTTAATGGCTATAACGTGTAAATGTTTAGCTTGTGAATTAAGATGAATAGTTAAAAAAGCGGGTAGAAGCATGGGTTACAGGAATGAAAAAAGGAAATAGTTCCTGCTATTTCCTTTTTTCGGTGTAAAATAAATTTAGGCTTTAACAAGGTCTCGCAGGTCTCTTATTTTATCGTGATCTGCTTTTATTAAAGTGTATTGATTAGTTATTAAAGCATGAAGCGCTGAATCGATATGGTCAGTCTTCAAAATTTCTTTGTAATTCTTTAAAGCCACATCTTCACCAAGCTCGCAAGAGCTAAGAATGGCTTTGCGGTTTTTATTGGAAATGGCAGATTTTATATCCATCCACGAACGGTAAAGTTTGCCTGTTGTGCGGGTTCCTTCAATTGGAGCTCCGCCAAGTTTTTTTATCTCTCCGATCAATTGTTGTTTGCAATTGGAACTGGTTTCCGAAAGTTGAGCGAACAATGTTTTAAGATCGGTTTCTTCGGTTTCTTTTGAAGCGCGTTTATAACCTTCGATGCGATCATTATTTATCTCCAGAAGATCATTTAATTTCTCAATTGTTTTTTGATTTTTTGTTTCCATGGTTATTAGCTGTTTAGTTGGTTAGTCATTGTCTTGGTTTAATGCAGCCATAGTATTGTCCTCAGCAAACTCATCAATCGCTTCAATATTGATCGACGACTCCGCGATTCCGGATAAAGTTTCATCAGCATCTTTTTCTTCAATAAGAGTTTCTTCCAATAGTCCTGCAGCTTCATCTTCGTTAAGTGCATTAGCGAAAGCGCATAGTGTTCCATAAGTCGCGATCTCATAATGTTCTATTTTTTGTCCGGCTAAAATAATACCTGCGTCACGAACTACACCTTCTTCGGTTTCCCTCATGATCTGTTCAGCTTCTTTTATTAAGCCGACCATTGCTTCGCATTTTTTTGCTGCGGGCTTTTCATCTATTGAAGCAAACACTTCCTCCAAGCGGATCACTTGTTGTTTGGTGATCTCAAAATGTCTGTTGAGTGCATCTTCCAGATCTTTTGAGGTGGCATTCTTGATCATTTTAGGAAGACTTTTTGTAAGCGCTTTTTCGGCCCAATAAATGTCTTTTAATTCATCAATAAACAAACCACGCAGTGCATGGCTTACATTATGTTTTGGTTTTGATCCATTACTTTTAGTTTGTTTTTGAATACTGTTTTTTGTTTTGGCTGTTGTTTTCATCTTTTTATGGTTTATTTTGGTTTTTTAAGGCAACAATGATGAAAATACGGAAGCCTGAAAGAAAAGTAAAAGTGCCTGCATGAATTGGCTGTTATCTATTTTCATTACGTGTTCTGCTGGACAAATATATCTTAGGCTGCTTTTTTTCCTTCTAATATTCGTTGAAAGCGTATTTTAAATAGCCTGGAGAAGATATAATTATTTTGGAAGCATAATTGTAGTCGGGAAGGAGAGCACTGAAATACAAAGATCAATGTTGTAACGTGAAAATTTTGTAGAAACTTAACTTACTTTTAGACTGTTAAGTTCTTTTTTCAGCTCTTCCATTGCCAGAGAACAAATATTTTCTATTTTCGAAAATAAAGTTTTTATTTTTTCGGATTCTCCGTCTTGTTGAACTGATTTGCTGATTTTGTTTGCATATTCTTCAATTTCCCTTGCCATTTTTTCAAATTCGGGATTTAATCCTACCATAGTGAAGGACGGGATCATGGAATGTGCTCCTGATCCGACAGCTTTCCAATCTTTTGTCTCAATGCCATTTTTAATAGTACGCAGTAATTTTGGTGTTTCTTCAAGATAAGCTTTGATCATGTTAGCCATGCCATTAGGATTACCGTTTGTGAGCTGATGTAAATAATCGAACCCAACATATTTGTATGCACCATTTTCTTTTCCGGTGATCCTTGTTTGTTTTGGATCCTTAACGTATTTCATTATCATTTTATACAATAATTTATCGTCAACCGGTTTCGATAAATAATCATTCATGCCAACGGCCTTACATTTTGTAACATCCATGGTAGTAACATCCGCAGTTAGCGCAATGATAGGGGTCTCAGACTTCATTTCATTGCGGATATATTCAGTTGCTTCAAAGCCGTTCATTTCGGGCATTTGCAGATCCATTAAAATAAGATCGTATGCATTATCTTTCAATTTTTCGATGGCTATCTTTCCATTCTCAGCAAGATCAAGGCCAAAGCCATACTCTTCAAGCAGAGTTTTCATTAATAGCTGATTAAGTTTAACGTCTTCAGCAACTAATACCTTAATATTTTTTGCCCATGGTTCAGGCTTTTGTTTTCTAATAACTTCTTTTTCAACTTTTGCTATTGTTTTTTTGAAAGTGAGAACAAATGTAAATGTAGAACCTTCGTCAACTTTACTTTTTACAAATACTTTTCCGCCCTGAGCCTCTACTAATTGTTTAACAATTGCAAGACCAAGACCTGTTCCTCCGTATAAACGTGCGGTTCCGCTAGTAGCTTGCTCGAAATTATCGAATATATGATTCAGTTTATCTTCAGCGATACCAATTCCCGTATCGCTAACGGAAAATTCAATTGTTGCCTCATTTTCAGTTTCATTTAATAAATGAACAGTTACTCCTATTTTTCCTTTTGTTGTAAATTTTACCGCATTACTTACCAAATTCAAAATTACCTGGTGTAAACGTACAGGATCTCCCAATAGAACTTCCGGAATTGAATCGTCATATTCTTTTATCAATTGTATATTTTTCTCCTGAACTTTTGTTTCGAATAAATGCAGCATTGCCGAAATAGAGTCAGATAATTTGAACGGAAGTTGTTCAAATATCATTTTTCCCGCGTCAACCTTTGCAAGATCAAGAATATCATTTATCAATACAATT
>DATMPR010000379.1:0-2518 GCA_035567575.1 Bacteroidia bacterium | reverse complement strand
TTTGACTTAATTCGAGCAGGCGGTTAATTTTATATATTTTGTTTGCGCAATCATATTCGGTTAACTCTGAATCATTTCTAAAGTGTATTTCAAGAAATTCCTTAAAAGTTTTATTATCAGTGAAGGCCTTTTCAAGATTAGCGGTTGTTAACGGAACAACCGGTGAGCCGGAATCTTTACTAAAATAATAGGTGATAACTTTCTGCGGGCTTTTCGGACTGCCGGAGTCTGTTTCCTTTTTGTATAATAAAATTTGTTCCCCCTGATTCAAAACGGGATAAATAGTTTTGTCAAAGAAACGATAAGAAATTCCTGACTTATCACGGTATCCAAAGACGGAATCTTTATAAAGTGTGTAAACAGAATCGCAATACTTTACCGTTATATAAGATTTATAGAAAAGTTCATTAAGCTTTATTTTTGTTTTTTTATTTTTCCCGGCCGCAAGGGAAAGTTTGTTGTTACTAAAATCGCTGCTGGAAATATAAATGCCCTCTATTTTCTGCGCCGATATTTTTATACCCGGGAAATGAAAAATTATTACCAGCAAGGCAAGACAAAGCCTGTTCAAATATTTTGCATTCGATTTCATCTTTTTGTTTTTAATATTTATATAATTAATTGTTCCATGATGAGATTCTATAAAAATCTCAACAATTGATAAGCCAGGGGCGGCATACCATGTTTGAAATTATAGGTCTGTAGAATTTTTCGAACACATTTTCGATTTTACCGGCACTCCCAACAGTAATGATCAAATTATACCAATTACAATTAAAATATAGTCCAAATTTGGTTAGTTTGATTTTTTTTATTACTTTTGGACTATATTATAAATGTAATTATGGCAAAAGCAAAAATAATTCACGTTAAAGAATCTGTAAAGGAGCTTAAAGCGCGGCAAAAGGATCAACCATTAACCATTATTAAAAGACTTAATATGCTTATAGAACTAAAAAAGGATGGGACTCATGGTATATCAAAGAGGCATTTAGCAAAATTAGTAGGAGTTGATCCTAATAGCATTCAAAAGTGGAGGGAGATTTATTTAAAACAAGGCATTTCAGCCATTGTTTCTCACGGAAGAGTTGGGTTTAAACCCAGTATAATTACTAAAGAGGAACATAAGAAAATTGAAAAGAAATTAAATCAACCCAAAGATGCCTTGCGCGGCTACAAAGAGTTAGTTCAATGGGTAAAAAATGAAATAGGTAAAGAAATAAAATACACTACAATGGTAGAATATGCAAAACGTCATTTTGGAAGTAAAATCAAAGTTGCTCGAAAATCTCACGTATTAAAGGATGACTTGGCTGTAAGTACTTTTAAAAAAACTTTGGACAAATCATCCAGGAAACGGTATTCAAAATAGACCATACTTATGAAAGTGTAAATTTATATTTTCAGGATGAAAGTAGGTTTGGTTTGTTTACCAAAAATGGGAGAGCCTTGACCGCTAAAGGCGTAAAGCCAATATGCCCTTTTCAGCAAGTATTCAAATCAACCTATTTGTTTGGAGCATTTTCTCCCATAAATGGTGATTGCTTTCTGTTAGAATTGCCATTTTGTTGCACAGAAACATTTCAGCTTTACCTCGATGAATTTTCATCACATAACCCAAATGAATTTAAAATAATTGTACTTGACAATGGAGCATTTCATAAAGCCCATAAATTAAGAATCCCCAATAACATTGCATTAATTTTTTTACCCCCCTATAGCCCCGAACTAAATCCCGCAGAAAGAATCTGGGAAATATTAAAAGGAAACTTCACAGGTAATGTATTCAGCACTTTAAACTGCTTGTCCAATTTTATTAAAACTCAAGTGGAAGATTTAACCCAATCTGTTATTATTTCAGCATGTTCATATAGCTATATTTTTAAATGCATAAATTGGACTACTTAATATTTGTAATTGGTATTACTTTTCTGATTTAAAGCGACGGGGTTATTAAACCAAAATCAATGTTGACGCGGCAGATTCTCTTTTACCTTAATTTGTTAATACAGCAGACAGATATCCCTTCAGCGTTTTTTTAATCGTAAATTAAGCTCTTCTGTGATTTCTTTTAGAGGCTTATCTCAGCAATGCCAGGTTGTAAAAAGATATTTATTTACTTAGCCTCGTACTGCTCAATAATTGCTTTTACCAATTTATGACGGATAACATCTGCGTTAGTCAATTCAATAATATCAATTCCATCAACTTTTTTTAAGAGCTTTACTGCCTGAAGTAAACCGCTTGGCTGCTTGGTCGGCAGATCTATCTGTGTAACGTCGCCTGTTACAATAAATTTTGCATTAGAGCCCATCCTGGTCAAAAACATTTTCATTTGACTTTCAGTGGTATTTTGCGCTTCATCTAAAATTACAAAGGCGTTATCAAGAGTTCTTCCTCTCATAAAAGCAAGCGGGGCAATTTGAATTGTCCTGTTTTCGATAAATTGGTTGAGCTTATCTCCGGGAACCATATCATTTAACGCGTCGTAAAGCGGCTGCATATAAGGATCGAGTTT
>DATMPR010000378.1:0-43037 GCA_035567575.1 Bacteroidia bacterium | reverse complement strand
AGAATACCATTTATTCCAATCTGCAGCGGTAAATGTGTTACGGTCGGTATATTCTTTACCGAATTCGCTTTCCCAAAATTTTGTTTGCTCTGTTTGCATGGTTTGTTTTTTTATACTGTGAAATCAGGGTCCAAGTGTTTTTTAATTAAGTCACGTAATTGCTCCGCGTTAACCCAATCAGCATTTTGTCCGGAATTAAATTTAAATCCTTCTTTAACTTTTTTAGCATTGAAGTTTTTTATGTAATCACTCATGTTAAACGAAGGAACCTGTGGTAAAATAGCGTAATATTTTCCAAGATCATAAGTGCTGAATGAATCGGATTCGGTTATCATTTCTTCGTGCACTTTTTCTCCCGGACGAATTCCTACAATTTCAACTTTACATTCAGGACCAATTGCTTTTGCTACATCCGTTAATTTATAAGATGGAATTTTCGGAACAAATATTTCTCCGCCCCAAGCGTGTTCCATGGCGTGTAAAACTAAATCTGCACCTTCTTGTAACGAAATATTAAAGCGTGTCATATTTGGATCTGTTATTGGTAAAACACCCGTTTTTTTACGTTCCATGAAAAATGGAATTACAGAACCATTAGAGCCCATTACATTTCCATAGCGAACTACAGAAAATTTAATATTGCTGAAACCTTTAATGTTATTGGCCGCGACAAATAATTTATCCGAACATAATTTTGTAGCGCCATACAAATTAATTGGAGCTGCAGCTTTATCGGTAGACAAAGAAACTACATTTTCGACACCCGCATCCATGGCTGCATTAATAACGTTCTCTGCACCCATTACATTGGTCATAACGCATTCCATTGGATTATATTCTGCAATGTGAACGTGTTTCATTGCGGCGGCATGTATAACGTGGGTTACACCTTTAAAAGCTCTTTTCAAACGTTCTGAATCTCGGACATCACCAATGAAATAGCGCATGTTTCCGCCGGCAATGCTTGGATACTCCATATTCATTTGAAATTGTTTTTGCTCATCACGCGAAAAAATAATTAAGCGTTTTACTTTTGGCCAGCGCTCCAAAATTGTTTTCACCAATTGTTTTCCTAACGAACCGGTACCTCCCGTAATTAAAACATGTTTTCCATTTAAATCCATAACTTATTTTTTAATTTGTATGACTTACTAATTTAACACCCAGGTTCCGGGCCGGGCTTTCGAGATATTTATACACTAACCAACATACTATTAATGTAGCAACACTAGCAATAGGAAATACAAAACGGATCTTTAAAGATGTATACGTTACTAACGCCCAAATATGCGGATGCAGGAGATAAAGAGAATACGATATATCGCCAAACCATTTTAAAGGTTTTTTAAGGAGATCAGGAATAAAATTAAAATCAGCTTTTAAAAAACAAAATGCGACCCCAAAACAAATTAGGGTGTAAAGGATTCTTTCGGCACCAGCAATGATATTAATTGCATTTCCATCAACAGGATAAAAAACGAACGCAACAAGCAATGTTCCTAATAAAATCAGAACGGGAACATTCTTAAAATGTTTCTCTTTAAAAAAATGTCCGACTAAAATACCACCAAAAAATAAACCAACTTGATTTAATGGGTTTTTGTATAGGTAATCCTGATTGGCAACGGGCTGCGTTTTATCGAATAAAACAAAAGCAAAATAACAATACATGCCAAATACAATTATAGAAATCAAAGCAAAAAGAATATTATTTTTTTTTATGCAATAAAAAAACAAAGGAAGCATTAAATAAAAACTCAACTCATTTCCGATAGACCAAATTCCAACCGGTACATTCGATGTCCAATCCACAATTCCAAACAAACCTGTAAATTGTAAAACCAGATCCATTGGCGTTGCTTTGGTTCCGTACATTATTATTGCTAATATCATTACAAACCACATGAGAGGATAAATTCTGAAAATACGTTTCACATAAAAGTTCTTAAAAAATGTTTTATCCAATGCAAAATTTTTAAAATACACTAAATACATTGTTAAACCACTTAATACGTAAAACATAGACACACCATAAACACCAAGTTTCGCAAGTGCTGTACTAATATCCAATCCTCTCATGGTCCAGCCAATATAATGGTAGGCCATGATCGACAAAGCGCAAAGTCCGCGTAAATAATCTAAATTTTCGTAACGGGTTTTTACGACTTCCACTTATTATTTTTTCGACTTAAGTATTTCATTTATTCCTTCTTCAAAACTTATTTTGGATTTCCATCCCAACTTTTCAAAAGCTAATTTAATATCAGCTACAGTATCCGGAATTTCATTTACTCTTTTTTCATTGCTTGACACAATATTTTTAGTGCTTCCGGAAATGGATTTGATTTTTTCAGTTATCTCAGCGACACTAAGTGAATATCCACTTCCAATATTTAAGATCAGAAATTCTTCACTTACTTTAAGAGTAAGAACAAGGGCTTCAACCAGATCACTTATGTAAACGTAATCGCGTTTTGGTTCCAGATCTTTTACCCGAACTTCTTTATCACTACCCTGAAACTTACCGATCAATTCAGGAATTAAAAAACGTTTATCTTGTGCAGGACCATAAATATTAAAAGGACGAATGATGCAAATTTTCATTTTATAATATTCCGAATAAAATCTACATAACTCTTCTGCCATGTGTTTTGAAAGGGCATAAGGATTTGGAGTTTGTAAAGGATGTTGTTCGTTAATTGGTAAGTATTTCGGACTACCATACAGATAACTGCTAATAAAAGTCAGAGGGATTGATTTTTGCCTGCAGAATTCCAAAACCTTTTCAGTACCATAAACATTCGTTTCAATAAAAGCATCGGGTGAGTTCCAGCTTTCCGGCACGAATGATTTTGCTGCCAAGTGAAAACAATGGGTGATATCTTCCTTATGTAACTTGCGGTAAGATTCCTCTTCCAAAATATCGCCGCTAAATTCTATTACAGAATAATTTAACTGTCTCAGTTTTTGGACAAGATTTTTTCCAATAAATCCGTTGGAACCGGTCATTAATACTTTACTCACTTAAGAAACAAATGTTTTTTCTGTTCAAATTCTTCAATGGCCTGTGCATAATCATCAGGGCGACCTATATCAAGCCAATATCCACTGTGCTCTTTTACAACGGCGTATTTTTTTTGTTTTATTAATTCAAGCATCAAATGATCGAAACCATAAATTGTATCAGCAGGGATCATATCGACAGCTTTTTTGCTTACCATATATATTCCCATGCTCACTAAAAAATTCTGCTTTGGTTTTTCCATGAAATCCACCAGTTGATTGGTTTCATTTTTAACCAACACGCCATATTCGCTTATTTGCTCACGTTTAGCAGCAGAAATCGTAAAAATATTTTGCGCTTTACAATGCGTATCATAAAATTCGGTAAAATTAATATCGGTAAGAATATCGCCATTCATTACTAAAAAATTATCCGGAAGATCTTTTATTAATTTTAACGGACCCATTGTACTTAAGGGTTTATCTTCCAAAGAATAATCTATTTTTACATTCCAGGCTTCTCCATTCCCGAAAAATGCTTTTATAATGTTAGCTTGATGGTTAACCGCCATGGTAACGTGTGTAAAACCATTTATGGCCAGTTGTCTTATGATAACTTCAAGGATTGGAAATTCTCCAACCGGCATTAAAGGTTTCGGTAATACAACTGTATATGGTCTTAAGCGCGTGCCTTTTCCACCTGCCAATATAACTGCTCGTTTAGACATTGTAAATGTTGGTTTTATATTTTTTTAAATTTTCTTTATCCAGGAACCATTTTATTGTCTCGGTTAACCCTTTATCCAGATCATAATTATTTTTATAACCGGTAAGTTCTTTTATTTTAGAATTATTGCAAACCAATCTGAATACTTCCGATTTCTCCGGACGTTTACGGTTTTTATCAACTATAAATTTCACATCGCTGTTCATCAGTTTTTTTATTTTTTCGAACAGATCTCCGATTGATATTTCTGTATTAGAACCGATGTTCACAGTTTCACCAACTGCTTTATTGCTTAATGCTAATTGAATAAAACCAGAACAAGTATCCTTTACATAATTAAAATCCCGTGTAGGAATTACATCTCCTATTTCAATTTCCTTTTTTCCGCTTGCAATTTGTGAAATAATAGTTGGAATAATTGCTCTTGCAGATTGTCGCGGCCCATAAGTATTAAATGGCCGGGCAATTATCATTGGTAAATTAAATGCATTATAAAAACTCATGGCCATTGCATCGGCACCGATCTTGCTTGCGCTATAAGGTGATTGCGGCTGTAATGGATGTTTTTCATCGATCGGAACGTATTGGGCTGTACCATACACCTCACTGGTTGAAGTATGAATTACTTTTTTACATTTATTACGTATGGCGGCCTGACAAATATTTAAAGTACCTTTGATATTAGTGTCAACATAACTATCAGGTGCAACATAAGAATACGGTATTGCAATTAAAGCTGCTAAATGAAAAATGATATCAATATCTTCTGTGATCTTTAAGCAGTAATTATTGTCGCGGATATCACCAGAAATAATTTCAAGATTCGGATTAGCTTTAATATCTTCGAGCCAGCCCCAATAATTAAACGAGTTATAATAGCTTAAAGCTCTAACTTTAGCGCCTTGTCCCAAAAGTGTTTCTACCAAATGCGAACCAATAAAACCATCGGCACCGGTAACTAAAATTCTTTGATTAGCTAAGTTCATAGTTTATTAAATTTAAATAAAAATTTTCGTAATTTTTAGTTGCAGAAAAACGGTTCTCCCAATCTGTTCTGACTTTTTTTCTGAAAGTAGGAGTGTTTTTTTCGCTTTGTAAAAATTGTGTTATTTTTTCTGCCACTTGATTTGGTTTGAAGTCGCATTCAATTAAAATCCCGTTATTTTCATTAATTACCTCTGAAACTCCACCAACATCCGTCGCCAAAAGTGGAATTCCAAAACTCATTGCTTCTATAAGCGAAACAGGCAAACCTTCAATGCTGCTCAATAATACAAAAAGATTAAAATGATTTTGCTTGAAAAATTGAAGCACATCACCATAATTTTCTTTTCGTTCATGTAAAATAAATTCAACATTGCTTGATAATTGTTTCAATTTCTCATAGAAGACTTTTTCATTGTCACCTTTATTCCCATGATGAATCCATTTTACAGGAAATTTTATGAAACTAAGAATGTCAACCATGGCATCCACCCTTTTTATTTTCCGGAGATCAGAACAAGTAAAAATGGTGAATTTTTCATTTGGATTGAAAACTGAAACGCCGAGATCGTTGGTACCGAAATAACTGTAAGTAATTTTTTCAGGGCAAACATTAAACGATTTCATGTAATCACTTCCCTTTTTTGCAACAGCAAACATTTTATCGGCTTGCTTAAAAATAAATGGCCTGAAAGGGATATACTGATATTTTGCCTGAACATCATACAGATCAAAACCATTAGCACGAAAAACAAAATGATCTATTTTCTTCCTATACTTTAAAACCGCTAAAGCCAAAGCGTTTTCATTCATCCAAAACGAATAGAAAATATCATTATTTACTGACATTGTGTTTATTTTATCAGCAATAACAATTCCTTTTAGCAAACGACTGTTAAATTCCCGCAAATGTTTTATGTAAGTAATTTTTTTGGACGAATGAATAAGTTCCTTAAAATGCACGTTGATGACCAAACCAATATTTTTCAGCATCACTTTCAATGCTGAAACCTTGATCTTATCTGAATCAAGATTCATAACAGTCACGTTAGACGGAATATTTCTTTGTACAGAATCGCCGGTAGAAGGATAAATATAAATTTTCTTGAATTTTAAAGCCAGGTAATTTACTTCGTTCTCCACAAAAGATTCGCTGTTTCCGTTAGGATACGACATGGTGAATAAATGTAAAGTATTTGGTTTTTCCATTAATTTTTTTGCTGATCCAATACTTTATCCCAATAGGAATCAATTTGTGTAATAAAATTATCTTCTGTATGTACTTCCTTCATTAATCTTACGCTTTCTGCTGCGAACTTTGCATGCAACGATTCATTTTCAATATAAAACTTAATTGCATTTGCTAAACCCCCGGGTGAATCTTTTTCGAGCACCAAACCATTTTTCATGTGTTTTACAAACAGATCAGTTTGACCAACATTTCTTGCAATGATAGCATTTCCAGCTGCCATAGCTTCAGCCATCGCAAGTGAAGGAAAATTATCATAATCCTGACAGGAAACATATGCTTTTGAATTATTAACTAATTTGGAAAGATCACCTTCAATAACAAATTCAATCAGATGATTTAATTTATTTTTATTTACAAAGTCAATCAGTGAATCACGCAAAGGGCCGTTACCGCTCAATAAAAATTTCCAATTATTTAATAATGATGCGTTTTGCTTATTTAAGATATGGATAGCTTCAACAAACCATTGAGGATGTTTTTGAAAATCGAGTCTTGATGCAAACACAATAGTGTTTTTCTTTTCCGCCGGATAAAATTTTTGAGTATCTGAAAAACGCGACTTAATTGCATATAGCAATGGTTGTTTTTCGGGCGGATAAATAGAAGAAGTATTTATGTAATCTACAAAATTTTGATTCCAGCAAAAGTATCCATCAACACTTACTTCTTTAAATAAAGGTTCATAAGTACCTTTTATCCCCTTATGAGAAACATGATTTTCATCATCCAATGCAAACGGCACATAACAGTTTACAATATTTATGACAATTTTTGGTTTCAAAAAAGAAGGTAGATTATTCAGTTTCTTAATTAAAGGAATATAACTTATGGAATAAAGGGGAATATGAATTAATTTGATCCGTTTGGTGACAATAAATTTCAATAAACCAAATAACTCAAGTGTATCTTTAAAACGATTCGAAAAAATCTTAAAATTAAGTATGTTCTTAGTCCCATTTAATTTTCCAACCTTATTAAGGTTTACAACCGATGTTTTATCAATGATATAATATAAATTGTGTTTTGTTTTTGACCGATTATATATTTCGAAAAAATCCGCAAAAAAACGTTCTGCTCCTCCCCCGCCCGTAAGTTCGCCAACACCAAAAATAAAAAGAGCAACGTTGGCCATCTTATTTTTTAATGGCCGCTACAACATTTAATAACGGCCCAACTAACCTTTTAAAAATATAATGTTTCCTGAACTCATGTTTATCCCATTGCGTACCATAAAATTCATGCGGTACCGGAGGTCTGCTCATTAATTCATCAAATTCCTCTTGAGTTAACCCAAATTTTTTAATTACATACTCAAGATCCTCTTTTTGCAATTTTTCATCGTAGGTTGGTTGTGCTAATTCATGAAGTGCTTCCTCCCTTGTAATTTGCCCTGAAGCGATCATTGTAGATAAATGTGCTTTCCGTTTATCCACACCAAATTTTTTAAGCAAAATATATCCCTGATAAAAACGGGTAAATACCGATTCGTAATGTTTCCCGCCGTAATCACGCCAGCCTAATTCATTAATTAAAGTTTCTTTAACCTCATTCTTATTATAATCAATAAGATTCAGAGGAGCAACAGAGTTCATTTTATAAAGAATACGGTTAACGTATTGCTTAGTCAAACCAAGTTTCGGAAAGTTTTTAAGCGGAATCGTACCAAATTTTTTATGGATGTTGGTAAGATTAACGATATCCAATTTATCCATGTAAACCCAACTCCTTGGTAAAATAGCTTCAGTAACAATATTAAGTCCGTTTACAACTGATTTAATTTTATATTTTTTTGCGATTTCAAATAACGAAGCAAAAATTAATTGATCAGTTGGAACCTCAATATCAATTACTGAAGCTTTCAAATATGCTAATTGCAGATCTTTAAATTCTTCCCAGCTTATGACGTGAGTGTATAAATCAAATCCAAGTTTTTGAATAATATTTTCAATGTTCTTTACAGCCAGCTCACTGTTCCATCCATTATCGAAGTGAACAATAAGTGGTCTTAGCCCGACTTTTTTTGCCCAGAGACAAATATAAGAGCTGTCAACTCCACCGCTTAAACCAATCAGACAATCGTATTTTTGTCCTTTGCCAAATTCCTTTATTTTTGAAACGGCTTCGTCTAATTCTTTAAGCCGTACTTCAAGCGGGCGTAAAACTGTTTTAACAGCAAGCACATCATAATCCCTACAAAAATTACATGTGCCTTTCTCATCAAACACAATTTCAGTGGCGGTTGTATCCATCACGCAGCGTGTGCACGTTCTATAATTCTTATTATCCATTTAAAATTATATCAGCATTTAAAAATGTCCAGGTTTTATTGCAAAAATTTTTATTCAAAGTATTTTCGGCGTAGGACTTATCTACCGAATCCCGGATGTCTTTACCATTCCAATAGGAAGAACCTGTAAATCTACCGGAATGAATGGTATCGAGTATGTACGTTTTCAATTCATTATTAAACCACTCTTTCATCGGTGCGCCAATCCCGATTTTTAAAGTTCGTGTTCTTATCTCCTCAGGCATTGTGTTTTTCATGGCGTCGCGTAAAATACGTTTTGTAAATCCACCGCCCAGTTTTGATTCCAAGGGAAGAGAGAAAACATATTGCACCAATCTGTAATCCATGAATGGCATTCGTATTTCTATACCGTGCTGCATGGATGCCCGGTCGAAATCACGTAAGTTAATTGGCAGACTTCTGTAATGAAAATCGTTGTACATTTTTTGTTCAGGAGAACTTAATTTAGCCGGGCTTGAAAAACCGGAAACGATTTCATCATAAGTTTGCTTATCAATTGCATTTGTCCATCTTGGAGAATCTGAAGATGAATTACCGGTTCGATTTGACTTATTAAATTTATTTTTTATGAACAAAATTCCTTTTTCAACAACAGACTTGTCAAACTGTTTTATTGTTTTCAGTAAATCCTCATATTTATAATCGGATGATAGTCCACAAACTATTTTAGCATATTCTTCCGCTTTCTCAAATTGTTTTTTCTTTATGCAATCGTAAAATGCTTCGAATACATAGCTATTATAACCATACATCATTTCATCAACACCATGTCCGTCGAGAGAAACTGTTATCCCATTTTGTTTCATAGATCTATAAACATCCGAAATAGAGGTTATTGGAGTTTGAATAATACCATCAAATAATTTTGTAGCGGTAATAACATCGTTAACTAAATTTTTATAATCCGGAGTTATGTAAACTGCATTTCCATTGACATATTTAACAACCTGCTCGGCATATTTTTTTTCATCCACTGTTGTTCCGGGAAATGTTGCTACGAAAGCCTTTTGCCAGTTTTGCGGCAAGCGTTCAATATTACTTCCCGAATTTTTTAATCTATGCAGCGTGCAATAAACCGAGCTTGAATCCAGTCCGCCGCTAAGTGCGGAAGCAATATTTACATCGCTTCTCATCCTTAACTTGCAGGCATTTTCAAATAGTTTAGTAAATTCTTCAACTTGATCGTTATAAGACACGGGAACTTTAACAAAATTTTCCGCTGTGTTCCACCAACGTTTTAATTTAGGTTCTTCTTTTTGCTTAATGGTTAGAAAATGTCCGGGCAGCAATTGGTAAACATTTTGAAATATAGTTTTATCCGAACCTTCAATAATATCGGGTGTAGATAACGCAATGTTTAATATTTTTGAGTTTATTTCTCTTGAATAACCATTCAGGTTTTTAAAGGCAATAGTTTCTGAAGCAAATGCTAATTTATCCCCCGGAAGAAATAAATAATAAAGCGGCTTCACACCGAAACGATCGCGGGCTAAAAATAATTCTTCATTTTTTAAATCCCAAATAGCAATGGCAAACATGCCATTAAATTTATTCAGACACTCTTTTCCCCATTTTTTATACGCACGCAAAACAACTTCGGTATCAGTTTGCGTAACAAATTTTTCACCGCTTAGTTCAAGTTCTTTTTTTATCTCAATAAAATTATATACTTCCCCGTTAAAACTTATAACCAGATCTTTCTCGGTGTTATACATTGGCTGCTTCCCCGCCTCGCTCAGATCTAATATCGACAAACGGCGATGTCCTAAACCCAATGTGTTATTGCAAAACAAATCGTATCCCGAGCCATCAGGACCACGATGCGAAATTGAATCCGTGAATTTTTTGAGAGTATTTGAATCCAAAGATTCTCCGTTAAGATTCCATATACCCGCTATGCCGCACATAATTGGTTAATCGCATTTAACATCGCTTCTTTCGCTTTCATGGAAGAAAGTTCTTTAGCATATTTATCAGCATTTAATTTAAAATTTTTGATTTTCTCAGGCGAAATTTCATCCAGCGTTTTTACCAAAGCTTCAGACGTAAAATCATTAACAACCCAACCAAGATCATACTTCTCAACTAAATTTTTCATATCAGGATTTGGACTAACAACAACGGCTAAACGCGCCTGAACAAATTCAAATAACTTATTCGGCAATGCGTGTAGCCAATTATAATTTACAGGCTGCAGATAAAAAAGGCCGACATCAAATTTATTTATAGTTTGGGCGATTTGTTTTACTTCAACCGGTTTTTCAAATGAAATTTCTTTTTTGTCTTTATATTTTTCGATCAAGTCTTGATAATAATCTTTTTCTGTCGGAACCAAGATCAAATGCAATTCACAGGGGGTTTTTGTTTTTAAAACTGCTTCTATCATTAATTCGATTTTCCTGTTCTTTAAAGCAACACCATGATGCACTATTTTTATTGGATTTTTTACTTCCACAGGTTTCAACGATACTTCATAATCCGTTGCATTTGTAATTTCAACAAAATCAATTTTAAATTCTTTTTTATAGCGCAGTCCGATTGTTTCATTCACAGCAAAGATCAGATCAATTTTCGGAGCGCACGAATTAAGTATTTTAATATATTTTTCACCGGTTTCTTTCCACTCAGGTTTATCTTCAAATTCAGAAGGGTAATATTCGTGAGCGTTTAAAATTAATTTAACAGGCTTTTTTTTCAACATTGCGCTTAGCTCAAGAAACCCTAATCCATGACAAATAATAACATCAAATTCCTTCTTGCTAATTTCATTCTTTGCTTTAATGTTATTGAAAAAAGGATTAAGAAGACCGAAATCCGTTTTAGATCGGGTCCTATAGTAAAATATATTAAGCAGAAGCGATATTGGCTTACGGATAATAGTGGGATATTTTAAATGAAATTTAATTTGCTGTTTTTTTTCAATGAATTCCCTTAAATCAATGAAATCGCAATTTTTGCACTGAACATAACTTCCAACAGTGAGATTATAATTATTTTGAAGAGCCTCAATAGTTCTGATCAAACGAGGTTCTTTGTTAGGGTCAGATTCACAAAAAATAAGAATTCTTTTCTTCAATTACTTAAACAAATAGGCGCACATTAAAACGGGCCATTTATGATGATCTTCCATAATGGCGTTTTTATCAAGAATATGTTTGCTCTTTAATAATTCAAAAGCATCATTCGTACTATCAACAACTTTTTTTGTTGCTAACCATTTTTTCTGAGGAGGCTCATAACCGATCTTATCAACGCGCCAGGTTATTTCTTCAGGTAATATATCTTTCATCGCTTCGCGCATTAAATATTTTGTCCAGCCATTATGAATTTTAAATTCCGGTGGCAAACTAAAAATAAATTCAACTAATTCGTGACTTAGAAAAGGAAGTCGTACTTCCCTGCTATGCGCCATTGAATTGCGATCACAAAACCTAAGCAGATCCTCGAGATTATTTGTTGTAACCGAATGTCTCAAATAACCATTCAGATCTGTTCCATGATAAACAAAATCATAGCCTATGTTTTTATTGAAGTTTGCAGTAAATTCTTTATCAAAAAATCCCGGCACCGGAACTTTTTCCATGATGCGTTTATATTTACCGGGATTAACTAATTTATAAGCCGGACGAATTACATCTTTAACTTTATCTGTTAATGTTTTTTCTTTAATCACGGGCTTTAAAACAGGAGGTGCCTCGGTTAAATCAATAAATTGCATGTGTTTATGCAAGTTTCTGAATTCGTGCAATTGTTTTTTGTATTCTGAAGGCTGCTCCAAATAAATGGAACTTAAATAAAAATCAAGATAATATTCATAACCGCCTAATATTTCGTCGGCACCCTGACCATCTAATAATACTGTTACATTTTCTTCTTTTGCTTTTTGCATCACACAATATTGCGCGTAAATGCTTGCTGAGGGAAATGGTTCTTCCTGATGGTACAATAATTTATCGAAGTTATCTAAAAATCCTTCCTCGTCAGGCCACGTAAAAAATGGCTGCACATTAGTTTTATCAATTACCTTCTGAATAAAATCACCTTCATCCCTGTGAAAATTAGCGAAACGCGCCGAAAAAGTATTTTGTTTTATTTTTCTTTCTTTATTCAGATCATTAATTACACAAACAATGCTAGAACTATCTAATCCTCCTGAAAGACTAGAACCAACAGGCACATCGCTTCTTAATCTTCGTTGCACCGAGCGGTAAAACAATTCTGTATATTTTTCTTTTGCTTCTTCAAAAGAAATATTTGTATCGATCTGAATATTATCAAGACTCCAATATTTTTTTATACTTAATTCAAGGCTTTCATTAAGGATCAGGAAATGTGCGGGCGGTAATTTTTTAATAGTGTTGTAAAATGTTTGACTCCGGTCGGTAGGACTTGTTATATAAAACGATGACTGAATAAAATTATAGAGCATCTCGTTATTAATTTCCTTTTTAACGCCGAGTGCAAAAATGGCTTTCATTTCAGAGGCAAACATAAATTGCTTACCTGGTTCATAATAGTAATAAAAAGGTTTTTCACCGAAACGATCTCGGGCGGAGAACAAAGTTTTTTCATTTTCATCCCAAATGGCGAAAGCAAACATGCCATCTAGTTTCTGAAGACAATTTTCTTTTTCAATTTCATACAATTTCAAAAGTACCTCAGTATCGGATTCGGTTTTAAATTTATGTCCTGATCTTAATAACTGTTCCTTTAATTCAATGTAATTATAAATTTCTCCATTAAACACCATCGTATAACGTCCGTCAGCACTGTGCATGGGCTGCGAAGCGTTATCACTCAGATCTATAATTGACAAACGGCGATGGCCAAGAGCAATATTGGCTGAAGGATTTAACCATTGTCCCTCACCATCGGGACCACGGTGTGCAATAGCATCCGTCATTTTTTTCAATGACTGAACGTTAGTTTTCTCTTTACTTAATATTCCTGCAACGCCACACATACTTAGCTCGCCAGTTTTTTAATTTCTTTTAATAAAATTGCTTTATTATTCTCAGCCGACAATTCTTTAGCAGCCCGGTCTGCATTCTTTTTGCATTCGAATAATTCTGTTCCGGAGAGTTTTTTGATAGAATTTGCTAAAGCTTCAGACGCATAACCTTCAGCCACTACTCCTAACTTATATTTATTTACTATATCAGCCATGGCAGGCATTGGTCCAATAGCCACTGCCAAACGTGCTTGTATAAATTCGAAAAATTTATTGGGTAAAGCATTTATATTATTAAAATTTAAAGGCGGTAAAATATAAATGCCAATGTCGTATTGGTTTATTTTCTGGCTTATTTCAGTTGTAGATACAGGATCAAGAAATTTTATTTTCTTTTCTGTTTTATATTTGTCTTTTAAATGATCGAGATATACAGGATCAGAAGATACCAGCATCAGATCCAATGTATAATTATCATCAAGATAACTTATAACATTAATAGTTTCTTCCAATAACCTTTCCTTTATGGCTCCACCGTGATGAATTAATTTTATTTTCCCTTCAATTTTTCGCGGCTCTAAATTAACAAATGAAGGCGCATTTGTAATTACCAAAGGTTTAATTCCATAATTTTTTTCGTACTCTCTTGCAATTGGTTCTGAAACTGTAAACATTAAATCAGCCTCCTTCAAATATTTTTTGCACTGATATTCTACTTTTGGTTTACTATTTTTACGCCATGTTTCAACTTCATCTAATTCGAGAGGATGATATTCGTGTGCATCAAACACAATTTTTGTATTACTTGTTTTTAATTTTATTGCCAGAGGCAAAGTATCTAAATCGTTTGCTATAATTAGGTCAGGGTTTACATTTTTTAATTTGACAAAATGTTTTTTCATTACAGCCCAATAATTTTTTTCATAATAATAGTTGGAAGCATTAAAAGGCGGACTTGTAAGAATTCGCTTAGACCATTTTCTACTAAAAGAGTTAACTCTCATGCAGATCATGGTAAGCAGAGCGAAGAATTTCCTGAATAGCCATGGATAATTAAAATAGAAGTCTATCATTTTATATTTATACTCTTCCAGTTTAATAAAATCTACTCCACAATTTGGATCCGAAAAACCGGCCGCAACAATATTAAAATCTTCTTTAAGCGCTTTTATCTGACGTAATACACGCGGATCGTTATGAAGTGTATTAAAGCAGATTATCAAAATAGTTTTCTTTTTCATCTAAAAAATTAAACCGTCTCTTTCCCCCGCTTCTATATTTTTTTTATACCAGGGTTCATCTTTTAATTTATAATTCCAATAATTCATTAATATTTCTTCCTGCTTACTTTTCGGTTTAAATTCATTTCTAAAAAAATCTGGGTGATAGTCAAATTCGGGAGGACTGCCTTCCATTATTTTTACAACTTTTTCAGTAAAATATCTCACATCCAAATATTTTTCAACGTAAGGCCTGCCTTTTAAAGCATGTTGTCTTCTGAATTCATGATCAGGAATAATTTTAAGTAACACATCATAAATGGTATCGGGATTCACATCAATTACGGGACAATCCTCCGGGTTCTTCTGAGGATATTTTTCGTAATTCATAAGCGACAAAACAATTGTACCACTTGCTAAAGCTTCTGTCGCAATTTTTCCTGTACCAGGACATAATACCTGGTCAATTAAAATATCTCCTTCTCCATATGCTTTTAAAGCTTCTTCACGAGGCATGTTTTGTATCAATTTAAATTCAAAATCAACTTTGCCTTTTAGCTTTTCAATAGCCTCTAAAATAAAACGGGTTCCCTTGAATTCAGATGAAGATGGAGCATGCACAATAACAGGCTTATTTTTTCTCTGTTCCGGTTTGTGTGAATAAAGAGAAGGCACTACCATCATATTCCATCTGTAAAATGGTTTTAATTGAATTTGTCCTTGATCTTGCCGGCTGAAAATGGCATCAGCATATTTCTCGGCCATGCGTATCCTGCACAAATTATCTTCCAGGTGAGCAAGTGAAGTATGATAGGAGTCCTTATATTCAATTGGCCGCATTTTATATATTTCAAACTCCTGCTTCATTGCATTATACCACCTCGCATCATCACCAACAAAAACCTGAATTATTTTTTTTCTTTTTTGTTTAAGGGTTTCGAATTCCTGATGATCTTTTTTAAACGAATCGACAATAAATATAAAAGTATGACATTCGCGTAATGCACGCTTCCAAATTTTTTCTTCTGCACGGTTATCCCACCATTCTTTAACCGGAAAACCTATACGCTGCGGATTAAATAACTTTAACTTTCTTTTTACCGCCGCAATATCATAATCAATGTCTTTGCTTGAAATGATAGAAGATCCGGAATCGTAAACAGCAGTTAAACATTCTATTTTGTGATTTATTTTAAAAGATTCTTTTATTTCAGGGATCTGAGAAGCAATATTATTAAAACCTATGAAAATTTTATTATTGCCCATACGTAAACTCGTCAACCAATAATAAACCATCCATACAGTTTATAACCAATTTGTTTTCGAAGCGTTCAACAATTTCACCACAACCGGCCCCGGTGTATTTTATTTTCGTATCGAACGGTCTTGCTTTCCAAATAATTATTTTTTTCTCTTCTATAAAAGTCCATGCGCCCGGATATGGCCTTGTAACTGCTCTTATCAAATTATAAATTTGTCTAACACTCATTGTTTCCCATTTTATTTCGCCATCTTTTTCAGTCCTCTTGGCGTAGTAAGTTGGCTCTCCTTCCTGAGGAATAATTTTGAATTGTTTTTTAATAAGAGAATCAATATTTCTTAAAACAAGTTTTTTATTTACAATTGCATATTTAAAATACAATGTTTCAATATCATCAAAATCATTGATCTCAAAAATTTCATAGTCAATCACGTCACCATCATCAGCTCCTTCTTTCATCAGAAATAAATGCATGATGAATTGTTTTTTGTCTTCAATAAGCGACCAGTTCATTGGTGAACGTCCGCGTCCTTTTGGAAGAAATTCGGAACTGCCGTGATAACCTAAGGCACCAATTGATAAAGTATTTAAAACTTCGCCTGGAAAAAGGCGTTGCCATCCGCCTTGTATTAAGAGATCAAATTTATTTTCATGAAAAAAATTAAGATCTTTTTCGCTTTTCAAAGTAAAGTTTTCAGGAATATAAACAGATATATTGTGTTCTTTTGCTAAAGGTGTGTAATCATAATATCCGGAAACATTATTCTCAATCGCTTGTTCGGGAGTTAGGCAAACAAAATACGCAAACTTATATCCTGCCGCTAAAAGTGCTTCAATAATTGGTTTTCCTCCAATATGATTGCCACACATTACAATTTTAACCATTACTCTTTATTAATTTTCACAGAACGTTTATTTCCAAAAGCCCTTTCGGTCTCCACAATTTGGTTCATGCTTCTTCCAATATTATCTAACAGAACTTTATCCCATAATTCTTCCGTACTATATTCTTTTTCTGTGATCCACCACATTGGATGAATAAGCAAGTGAATCTTTTTATGTTCGCCTTTTTCGAATATTTCCCAGGCATTATCTTTTTTCCAAACCTTATTTGAATCAGAAAAATATTGAATATCCTTTAAATCTTCTTTATCATAAGTATTAATATAATTCTTAATCCTTATTTCATTAGAGATGATCTTAGGTCCCGGTTGATGAAAAGAAACAGTTCTGATTTTCTGTCCAAACATGTTTTCAAGAATGTTTGCTTCAGCTTCTATATGTTCTTGCAAATTTCTATTGTTTGCGGGATAAAAACCTTCATCGTAGTGCAGAGCAATTGCATGGCCATTTTTTAGTATTCCCTCTGTAAATTTATGATTTTGTCGCCCGAATAAATTATAAACAGGTGAACGCAGCATTAAAAAATAAGTTGCCTTTATACCCAAACTCGCTTCAATTTCCGACATGGCAAAAGCTGCTTTAAGATCGGCATCAATGTCGTGACGTAATAAACAAAGTTTTTCGGTTTTATCTATTATACTTTTGTCAAAATCTATAAATGCATAATCATTATTAAGAGCAAGCTCTAATAAATGGTTATATCCTTCAATGGTAAAAAGCTTAAGCATACTTTTCGATCAGCTCGTTTATTCCCTCTGCAAATTTAATTTCAGGTTTAATTAATAGTTTTTGCATTTTAGCAATGTCTCCAAATAAATGTTTTGGTTCAGTGTCCTGCGCTTTAAAAATTGGTTTTTTGTCGATCTTAGTTCCTATTATTTCACAAATTTCGCGTAAGCTCAGCACATCCGGGCCGGCAATATTTATTTTATGACTTCCCTTAATATCTAAACATTTTATAATAGCTTTTGAAGCATCATCTACATGAACCGGATTTATTTTAATACCGTCGTTGCCTTGAATAACAATTTCCTTTTCCTGTAAAATGTTATTCAAAAGGCGCGGAATAAGCATTGAAGATTTTTGTTCTTTTCCGTAAACAAAAAAGAAGCGCAGAATAATAATATCGAAAAATGTGTTATAATTTTCAGCGATTATCTCAGAACAGAATTTTGAACCAAGGTAAAAGCCAAGATCTTTTTTATTTACTACCAGATCATCTTCATTAAATCCGACATTGCTATTTCCGTAAATACCGCCTGAAGAAGCATAAATAAACTTTGATGCACCGGCTTTACGGGCATAATCTAATAATTTTAGAGTACTAATAGTATTAACATTAAAAACTTCTAAAGATGACTCAGGAAATTCGCGGAACTTTTCAGACTGTGCCAGATGAATAATTATATCTATTTTTTGCGGCAATTGATTTTCAGACCAATTTGTATTAAGATCTAATACAATGGTGTTAATATGGCCTTTATCTGTTCGTCCAAGTCCGTAAAGATTTAAAGAAGAATTTTTATTTAACTCTTTCGATAAAGTTTCTCCAACTAAACCATTGCAACCGGTGATTAGTATATTCAATCCGTATGTTTTCTTTAAGGTTTGAGACGAGGCAGAATATATTGACTGATTTTTTCAACACATTCATCAAGACTTAATTTATTTGTTTCAATAACAACCTCCGCATTTTTTGGTTCTTCGTAAGGCGAATTAATTCCGGTAAAATTTTTAATTTCTCCGGCGCGTGCTTTTTTATAAAGGCCCTTTACGTCACGTTGCTCACAAGTTTCTACCGGACATTTTACAAAAACTTCAATGAACTCACTTTCTCCAAGAAGATTTCTGACAATTGCCCTATCTGCTTCATACGGTGATATAAATGCAGTTAAAACAACTACTCCTGCATCAATAAATAATTTAGATACTTCTCCAATCCGCCTGATATTTTCCACTCTGTCTTCATGTGAAAAATTTAAATCCTTATTTAATCCGGTGCGAATATTATCACCATCCAGAACGTAAGTTTTTATTCCGTCTTTAAAAAGAAATTCTTCCAATTTACCAGCCAGAGTAGATTTTCCTGATCCGGATAGTCCGGTAAACCATATTACTAACGATTTATGGTTATACGTTAACTGGCGGATTTTTTTTGTAACCGTATGCGAATGTGGAATTACGTTCTTTTCCATTATATAAAATTAAATTTTTTAAAATTCATTTCATTATTCTATTTCAATTTATTGAAGATCACTTTATTTTATTTTCGATCAATGGATGCTGAACTTTCGGGCTTTGGTTATTATAACTGTCGGGAAATAATGGGTGATATAAGTTAATAAGATCAACTTGCTTTCCATGCCAGATCTTTTCATAAACTTTAGTAAACATATATTGAGATGATCGATATGAATGATACTTTTCCGCATATTCTTTTCCGGCATCTCCCAGCTTTTGTCTTAATGCTGGATTTTTTATCAATAATCTAAGGGTTTCTTTAATGTCTTCAGGAGTTGCTGAAACCAAGGGACATTCATTAAAAAAAGAAAATCTCCTGAAAACATTTGCATACCCTTCCTCTTCAAGATTCGTGATCACCGGTAAACCACAAGCCATTCCTTCAATGGCATTTAATCCGTGTCCAATAATTATCTGCTCAAGCAAAATATCAGCTTCAGTTTGCAAAATTCTCTTAACCTCAGAGTTCTTCATCTTTTCTATTAAAATAAAATCGATAAGAATTCCCTCAGCTTTTAATTCCTTTATTGCTTCAACAATAAATTCCGTACCCTTTACACCCCTATGGTTTGGCGCGTGAACTATTTTAACACTCCCATTGACACCGTCTGTTTCAAATTTTCTTTTGCCCTGTGATTGCCATTCTTTTGTATTAATATTTAGAATACTAAATGTTAGAATATCCCATTTAGGGATACTGTCTATAGCTCTAGATACAATAATACAATCCGAATATTTATTCCAATGACTAACTCTTTCGTTAATTGAATCTTCCTGATCAGCTTTTTCAGGGTAACTCATTAAAAAAGTATGATGCCGAGAATGACTTCTTAACTTTGAATACACATAAAAATCTCCGCCATACGGGATAGTGACAATTTTACATCCATATTTTTTTAAGATTAGAGCTTCTTTTTTCCAAAAAATAGAGTTTGGTAAAAAAATTCCGTCATATGGAATATGAAAAATGTCAAAATTCTTTAGAGCATAATCCAGCAGTTTGTAGCCCTGCCATATTTTTAAATAATCTGCTACTTTCCTGTACTTCCAGTTACCCCATGGATCATAAATTTCATCGAAATACAGATCAAAATCTTCTTTATTATTTATAGAATAAACACCATTCATTACCGTTTTACTTGTATAACCTAATTCAATAAGAGAATGAGACCAATATTTGTTATTTATAATTGGAGTAGGGCCAAAAAACAATCTCGGTTTTGAATCATACTTCCTGCTATTAACTAATTTCTTTCTTATGAAAAACCAATAGATGGAAATACCATAAAAAATAATAGCTTCAAACAGCAAAAGGTGATATTTTCTTTTCATTATAATTTATAAAATTCAGAAATCATAAGTACCCCAGTTTTTTCATCATCACACCACAGTGCTTATTAAAAATATTATTTTGTTCAGCCGACCAATCCTTCCAGTGAGGAAAGACATGCTCTTTACCGGTTTTTTCTTCGAGAGAATTAACTTTAGAAGAGATCAAGTTTTCGATCTTCTCAGGATCAAAACCTTCTAATCCTAAAAAATCAAAAACCTCTTTGCATTTTTCTTTAGTAAGAGATGAAATATCTATTAGCATGTATCTTTCGGATTCTATTTTTTTAAGATTTTCCAATAGAACTTCATTGTATTCATTCCAAAACCAACAATACTTTTCAAAAATATCCATGCTCTGCCAAACTTCATGGTATTCTGTGCCAATATTAGGTCTTAGTCTGCTATAATCCCACCAATCTTCTTTAGCGGTAACAGTTGAATTAACATCATCCTCATTCATTGAAAAAATCCCTCCTCTTTTCATAAATTTACGATTGTCAATTCCGGATCGAATAATATCACGGCCATCCCGAATCATAAAAATATATTTTGGTTTCCATAATTTCTCGAGGTATGGAATAAAAGGTAAATAATTTTGATTCTTATCACCAAATATTAATCCCTTATTAATTGTTTCATCGATATGTTTTTCCTTTAAGTTCCTTAAGGTTTCAGTTGGATCAGAGAGCATACCTTTATAAGCATCCCGGGACTCAATACATAACTTTGGTTCTTGTTCAACAAAAACTTCGGCATTTGATGCAGTATTTAAAATTTTAGCCATTGCGGTTGTTCCGCTTCTACCGCAACCGGAAATAAAAAATTTATTATTTACTAAGCTATCTTTTTTTGTTTGTTGCATTTTATTCTTTTTAAACATTATTCGGTTAATTTTTCGGCAAGCTTATACGCCTGCATTTTAATTTCGGGTATCGCGACACATTCCCACAAAATTCCTTTCATTGGCGGACCAATGGTATAAATTTTTTGAGAAACCTCGTTTTCTTTATTGATAATCGCTCCGTTTTGATCTGTATTAATTCCGTATTTAATTTTATCGGTTTGAATTATCCCTTTTTGCAAAATGTTTTTTACCAATTCATTATCGATTTTTTCATAATCGGTTTGAGGACCGGTACAATTCAACAAACAATCTACGCTAAAAGTTTCTTCTATTTGCTTTTTTCCTATTTGCAAAGTAATATTCAGGTGCTTATTTTCTTCAACTATCTCCTTCACTTTTCCACTGAACAATTTTATTTTACCAAAGTTTATTAATTCGTAAATATAATTAGACGATTCGTATGGCATCCGATGCCTCGCCACTCCCCATATGTGACGTAAGTGACGGAGAAAAGCAAGTTTTTCTTCGTCGGGAAGATTATTCCATATTTCCTGAGTATAAGGTCGTATCGAATCAGTAACCGCTTTGTAATCTATTTGTTGGCTCGCAGCTATTTTAATATGCTTATTTACTGTTTTAAAAATTTCCAAAGTTGTTTTTACTCCTTTTAACTCATCATAAAATGAAGGGTAAGTTTGAGACAAATTATGTTGGACAGGCAAATACCCGTGGTTCGAAAAAGCAATGATATTCGATTTAGGATATTTTTGGCGAACTAAAATTATTGAATCAACGGCAGTTAAACCTGTCCCCAATACAAAAACATTTTTAATATCCGGACCTAATCCATCTAAAGAATTATTATTTAAAGGATTTGAAATATATAAAGGACTATTAATATAACCTAAAGATTTTGTTTTAGGATGATTTGGGGGGTAATTTCCAAGAGCAAGCACAACCTTATCTGACTTTATGTTCTTACCGGCTTTTGTTTCTACATAATAGGAATCATTTTCTAAAACTATATCCACTGCAAGATCCTTAATATGATCTACGCTTACTAGTTTATTTGATTTAACAAATTTGTTATATGTATCGGAAAGGTATTGACCATATATTTTTCTTGGCACAAAATCTTTTTCTCCATAAGATAATTGTTTCTCAGCTATCCAATTAATAAAATGTTTTGGTTCCGTAGAAATACAGCTCATTCTAATGGCAGGGACATTTAATAACAAATTCATACTATCTACATTAAAAGCCATTCCGAGTCCAATTGAATTAGGTTCGATAATATTAATAGTCGTTGGTTTTGTAGACATTTTAATAATATTCACTACAGTTAACATGCCGCTTGCGCCGCCGCCTATTATCGTCACTGTTTTCATATTAGTTCAATTTCTTCAGAGTAAAAACTATTCAATATCTTCCTTAATGTGATTATAATATTCCTTTAAAGTAGGCACGCGTGATCCGTCCTCTGCGAATTTCTTTAATAAAAACAAAAGTAAGTCTCTGGTTCCAGGAATGCTTTTATTCCTGTTTTTTAATAGCTCATCGGGCATCTGGTAAAATTGTTTTACATTATCGTACATGGCTTGGTCGTAGGTATTCAAATAAACATGAATGGGATGAAAACTAAAGATATTTAATTCGGCATCTAATTTTAAACCAATATCGCTAAATGATTTTCCTGAAACCCATTGTCCGTCATCTTCCCAATTATAAGGGATTCTCATCAATCCAAAATAATTAAAAGCCTTCAACTCTTTACCGAAAGGAATGTAAATATTAGAATCATATTTTATTCCTTTCTCTAAACAATAAAGTAATATAGGACATGAATGAGTTAATGAATGAGCTCGAAAACCAACAGCTGAAGGATAAATTTTCAATAAATCATCTATTTTTTTTTGATAATTTCCCCCCTGTCCCAACAGTAATGGATTAAAATTTGGGTGAATTCCCATTTCATGAATTCCTTCTTTCTCAATCTTTTTTAAAATTTCTGATTCATGCGTTGCAAAAAATGTTGCCTTTATATTGTATGTACTTAATAAATTTATTACATCCTCAATAACCTTTTCAGGGGCCCAATCAATGTCAAATGTCAAAATATTCATTCGTAAAAAATTAATTTATATTAAAGCATTCCTTTCCAGTTTTTAATATGGTCTTTTAAACGCGGACGTTCGCCAATTTTTTTTGCCGGACTTCCTACATTAATGCTCCATGGCTCAATATCTTTATTAACAAAACTCCCGCCGCCAATAACAGCTCCTTCTCCAATGGTTACGTTTGGCATTATGGTACAATTTACACCAACGTAAACATCATTTTCAATAACCAGTTTTCCAAATAAGGTATTGGTGTGATCTTCAGGTAAACCATCCACCATTCTATACCCTTTATAATCATAAGTTGCAGTAAGTAATTGTGAACCGCCTCCGATTGAAATATAATCTCCCATAATTAACTCGCCGCCGCCCCAAATATTTACAAAAGGTTGGATGTCGTTGTAGTTGCCAATTTTAATACCAAGGCCACCCCACATAAAAACAAAATCATGTACGCGTACCCAATCACCAATTTCTATTACATCCGGCTTGCATAATTTTGCAAGCGGAAATAATTTTGTATTCGGTCCACATTTTTTCAAAAGCGAGCGAACGTTATCCGCCATAAATTCGTTACCGGGGAAATCTTTTGGAATGTTGTGATTTATCATATACTCTATTTTTTAAATTTAATTTTCGTTTACCATTCTTTTTTTGCGTTTCAATAAAAATTCCCATTTACCACTTTCCATTTCTTTTTTATAATCCGCTAAAATATCAACAAAAGAATATTTTGGTTCCCAACCCAATTCACGTTTAGCTTTACTGATATCATAAACGCAAGGGTCTACAGAGTTTGGTTTTTCGGGCAAATAAACAATTTTACTAGGCTTATCTTTCGGCGAAAAAACTTTTATTACATCATCCACTTGCTGCTGAAGTGATAATTTTTTTCCGGAAGCAATATTATACATGCCTTTGGCTTGTTTACTTTTTAAAGCAAGAACAATAGCAGACACTACGTCTTTCACATAAACTACATCCCTGCCTTTATTTTTATCTCCCCAAATTTCAAATGTTTCACCGTTAATTGCATTATCAATAAAAACACCTAACCCGGTTTTTACAACTTTTCCGTCTTTAAAAAAACTTTCGTGATGTCCGTAGCCATAAACTGAAGGCAATCTGAAAATAATTCCATTCATGCCGTAATCCTGGTTAAAGTATTCAATAATATCCGCTGCCGCACTTTCCGAAATACTGAACATAGAATATTTTCCGGTAAACTTTATTGCTCGAGGAGATTCTTCATTGATAACTTCGCCTTTTTCCCATAAACCTTGCACATTACGATGAGAAATGGTATGAAGAACTTTCTTAATATTATTTTTTTGACAATATTTGAAAATATTGGTGACACCTAAAATATTTACGCTAACATATTTCGCAGGATCGTACACTTCATCGGGCATGTTGGCTGGCTGAACACAGGCCAGGTTAATAAAAGCATCCACTCCGGTTTTTGGAAGCTTTTCAAATTCACTTTCCTTTGTGATATCAAATTGAACAAAATCAATTCCGTTCTTTTTAAAATAATCGGCTTCTTCCTTTCCACCAATATCAACAGCAAGAATTTTGAAACCTTCTGATTTAAGTTGATTCACTAAATAGAATCCAACAAAGCCTGTGGCGCCTGTAACTATTATCATAAAAATTTAACTGGGTTTAAGTACATTAAACGGGGCAACAAAAAAATAAGGATACTCGCTCAGCAATTGTTCTTTTGTTTTATTTAAAATAGAATCGCTGAATATTTTGGTGTAATAATAATACATTTTATCCTGAGTTCCCCATCCGCTTTTAAATTGATAAACACCGCCTTGCGAAGCCCATGTTCCACCCCAATTCCACCAATTATAACCTGCAACAACCGCATTTTTCATCGCTTCAAAAATAAGCAAACTCATGGGCTGGGAGTTTCTGAATTCAGCTTTGATAACCGGAGTATAATATTCAACCGTTTTGTTATAATAGAAAACCAAAAGTGCTGCGATCAATTTCCCATCTTTTTTAGCATGATATATTTTGTAGTCGCTGCCGTAAATAAATATTTCAGGGATCAGCCGGAAAAAAATTTCCGGTTTTGAAATTCCTCCAATTGCAGCTAAATTCTCCTGATGGGTTTCAATCAAAAAGTCCAGATATCCTTTTCCGGATTCATCACTAAATGAAATTTCCATTTTTTGAGCTTTTCTGATCAGATTTCTGGTTTTATAATGTATGATCTTCATCACACTTCCATCCACATCATCCGAAAATTCAGGCAATCGAGTCAATTGACCTATGCGCGAATCCTTTAACGTATAATCTGTCGTTTTTTCAAAAAAATCTTCCATTGGATAAAGCGGTGAAGAAATAAGTGTTGTTGAAACGCAATTGTATTGTTTAGCCAATTTATAAAATTCCTCTATTAATAAATTCCTTACGCTTTCATTATTTTCAAATTCAACAACTCCTCCATTGCTTCCGTAAAATGGAATTGAATTCAAAACATTTCCAAACCCCCCATTTTTCTTTAGAAAGGCAGGTAAGACCCCTTTAACTTCATCCTTATCATCAATGGCCATTAAATAAATATCTTCTTCTTTCAAAAATTGTTTCAAAAGTAAACGGTATTTATTGGAAGTATATAATAAAGTTTCAGGATACTGTAATAAAAAATCACTGTATTGTTTTTCCAAAGAACTATTTAATATCTTAATTTTCACGATTTCTATGAGATTTTTTCTCCGTTTAAAAATAAACGACACCACCATTCAAAATTCATCAAGGACCAAATCAATAAGCGATGATTAACACGATGATTAACATGTTCATCAATAATTTTTTTGGTAAAATCTGGATTTATGAATTCCGATGAGATGGTTTTTTTATTTAACAAAAGTTCCTTTACATAGTCTGCATTCTCACCTCTATACCAGCTTTCGTCGGGTGCTGAAAAACCTTGCTTTTTTCTATTTACAATTGATTCAGGAATAAAGTCGAGCATAGCTTTTCTTAAAACATTTTTCCCATCATCAAACTCTTTATACTTATCGCGTTTAGATGACATATTTTCATCCAGTTTTTTCATGTTTTGTAAGTTTCCTAATTTATGACGAACAGGAATTTTCTGGGCAAAATTTACCAGATCATTATCCAAAAATGGAAACCTTTCTTCCAAACCATTTGCCATTGATAATTTATCACCTACTAAAAGTAAGCCGGGTAAAAAGGTTTTTATTTCGAAATACAAACTATTATTAATATGTTGTTCAGGTGTTTCATATTTCAATTTCTTATTAAAAGTAAATACACGTTCAAATACTTTACGCGGTTCATCAATGTCAATTCCCGAATATAAATCCTGGTTAAAAATATTTTTTTTATCGCTATCCGAAACCAATCTTTGCCAGAAACTATAATAATTATCGAAAAAAGACCTTTGATCTAAAGATTGAAAAATCCTATAATATCTCCATGGGTAACCACCGTATAATTCGTCTCCACCGGTTCCTTGTAAACAAACCTTCACAAATTTTGAAGCTAAACGACTTATATAATAATTCGGGTAACTCATTCCAACACGAAGATCTTCTAAATGCCAAACAACTCTTGGTAATGACCAAGCGAGATCGCCCGCATTTATTACTTGCTCATAATGTTCAGTTTTAAAATAATTAGCCATTAACTCAGCATCACGACGTTCATCGTAATTTGCTTCAACACCGGTTACTGAAGACATATCGAATCCTGCTGTAAATGTTGTTAAGCGGTTTACATGTTTACTTGCAATAGCAGTTAAAGAACCAGAATCCATTCCTCCTGATAAATAAGAACCAACAGGAACATCCGATATCATCTGCTTTTTAACTGCATTTTTTAATAAGCGCTCGGTTTCCATTTTGGCATCTTCGAAACTCATGCTTTCATCGGTTTCCGAAAAATCATAATTCCACCACGAACTATGTTTTATTGCTGTTACACTGCTTGTGTCTACCTTTACAGTATTAGCAGGCGGTAACATTATCACATCTTTAAAAAGTGTTTGGTAAGAAAAAAGATTTTGGAAAGTAAAATATTCGTTTAGAGCCGCTTTATTTACTTCAACTTTGAAATCAGGATGAGCCATAAAAGCTTTTATTTCCGAAGAGAATAAAACCGTTTTACCATTCAGCCAATAATATAAAGGTTTAATGCCATAACGGTCGCGGCTTAAATACAATGTTTTGCTTGGCTCATGCCACGCTGCAATTGCAAACATACCATCGAATCTTTCAAAAAAAGAAATTCCATAAGCTGCGAGGCCTTCCGTTATAACTTCTGTATCTGTTGTTGAAACAAATGAATGTCCTCTCGATTTTAATTCAGATTTTAATTCGGGATAATTATAAATACAACCATTAAAAATAACTGCCCATTCTCCATTTTTTGAAAACATTGGCTGACCGCCAAGACGTGAAGTATCTAAAATTGCCAGGCGACGATGACCGAGTCCAATATTTTCGTTAATAAAAATTCCTTCACTGTCAGGACCGCGATGAGCAATTTTATCAGTCATGTTTTTTAAAACTGAAGCTGATACTGCAGTACCGTTAATGTTAAATATGCCGGTTATTCCGCACATTGGAAAGTTGGGAGTTGGGAGTTGGGAGTAAACAGAACATTATTTATTTTATGGATTTTAATGCTGACACAATATATTCGAAATCTTCTTTTACCATTTTATTATGTAAAGGTATTGACATACTATATTCGTTTGCTGCAAAGGCATTCGGATAATCACCGGGTTTAATGCCAAATGTTTTTTTATAAAAACCTAACATATGAACGGCGTGCGTTCCGGGTCGTGTACTAATTCCTTTTTGTTGTAACAATTCCATCAGATCATTTCTTTTTATTGGTGATTTCGTTTCATCAATAAATAAAACGTATGATTGCCAGCCATGTTTATAGCCATTCGGAATAAATGGAGTTCTTAACCATGAAATAGCGGATAATTCTTTTGTAAAATAATCGGCCCATTGCTGGCGCTCATCAATAAACTTATCCAATTTTTTTATTTGCACAACGCCAACTGCACCTTGTATATCCGTCATTCTATAATTAAAACCAATCATGTCAAATTCCGGCAAAATATAAGGCTTCGGTCCTTTGTGTCTTTGTTCTTCTGAAACGGATGCTCCGTGATTGCGTAACATATTTAAGCGTTCAGCTAATTTATCATCATTTGTCGTTAGCATTCCGCCTTCACCGGTTGTAACTGATTTACGAGGATGAAATGAGAAACAACCAATGTCACCTAAACTTCCTGCGGGTCTGTCATTAATTCCGGCTCCCGCTGCGCAAGCTCCATCTTCAACAATTTTTAAATTGGGAGCAATTTTTTTTATCTCATCAATATTTGCGCACAAACCAAATAAGTGAACCGGTATGATCACTTTGGTTTTTGATGTGATTTTATTTTTTAATTGAGTAACATCAATATTAAATGTTTTGATATCAATATCAATAAAAACAGGCTTTGCGTTGCAATACATAATTGCATTTGCGGTTGATACCCATGTGAAGGCAGGAACAATAACTTCATCTCCCTCTTTAACATCCAATGCAGCTAAAGCTAAATGCAATGCAGTTGTACAATTTGAAACTGCAATAGCATGTTTTACTTTATGTCGTTGAGCAAATAATTTTTCGAACTCTGCAACTTTAGGGCCTTGTGTGATCCAGCCGCTAAAAATTGGTTCTTTTGTTGCTTCCCATTCTTCCTGTCCCATGGAAGGAAGTGAAATTGGTATATTTCGTTTTTCCATGATTAAGCTAATTGTGCTTTTTTATTTTTATCTCTCCATGCAATTAAACATAAGAGACCTTCTTCCAATGAATATTTATATTTGAAACCTAATTCTTTTTCTGCTTTTACTGCAGATCCAATTCTGTTTTGCACTAAGGCGCGTGCATCATCAGCGCTGTATGGAACATAGGTGACTTTTAAATTTGATTTTTTTAGTTTGAGGATCAGATCGCATAAAGATTTTATAGATGTCTGTACTTCTGTTCCCACATTATAAAAACCAAAATCAGCATTTGATTTCAATGCTTGCACATTACATTTTGCTACATCCTCAACATAAATAAAATCGTATGCCTGACTTCCATCGCCATTAATTAACGGCGCTTCGTTCGCATCAATTTTATTTAACATGATTGGAACCACTCCTGTATAAGCAGCAGTTTGATCCTGATGCGGGCCATATACATTCATGTAACGCAAGCCAATTACTTTTAATCCGTAACGGTCGTTAAACGCGGTCGCCATTGCTTCACCTGCAATTTTTGTAGCGCCATAAAAATTTTTATTATTAAATGGGTGAGATTCTGTCATTGGCAATTCAACAGCATCACCGTAAACTGACGCGGAAGATGACCAAATTAATTTTTTTATTTTATTATTTACGCAAGCCTCCAAAATATTAAATGTTCCTGCGATATTTACTTCAAAAGCAGTACGGGGAAAATCTTTGCAATGAAGAAGCCACATGGCTGCAAGACAAATAACATGATCCATGCCTTCCATTGCTTTATTTAAAATATCGGTTTCGCGTATGTCACCGCCAATTGGGTAAATCCGACAACGTTTATCTTTTAAAGATTCTTCAAGGTATTCTTTCTTACCGCGTGCGAAATTGTCGTACACCACAATTTCAGCTACATCTTCTTTTAACAATTCAGCTACGACAAAACTTCCAATGAAGCCTGCACCGCCGATAACTAAAATTTTTGAATTTTTTATTTCCATGATTAAATTTTTGTTACGTTCCACGTTGTTTTAGGTTTAATATATCCCCGTATTGTTGCCCAAGGGTATTCCATGTTTTTTGATTTAGATTCTTTACTTATCGTAAATGGATAAAAACTTTCTATAAGATCTATACTGCTTCCTGTATGAAAATGAGAGATTCCAACACCTAATGAATAATTACCTGGCATTAATTCTTCATTAAAATCTACATTTATTAAATATCTCCCTTTTTGAAAAGAAACAGGTTTATATTTTTCGTTTTCATTCGCCATTATCACTACTTCACCATATTGATTAACTATATTTACTTCTAGGGTAACACTATCTATATCCTTAAACACTTCCATTTCCAATTCAACAATTAATTTTTCAGTAAATTCAAGTTCTTTTACTTTATCGTTATTTTTATCAATGATATATATCTTCCTGAATTTAGCCTCTCCTGTATTATATAAACTTAATTTATCAGGTATTTCTCCCGACACTAAATTTTTTTCTTTAACATCCCCGGCAAGGTATTCAGCAATTATAGTATCTGTATCTCCCAAGCGTTTAACGCTTCCTTTTTCGAGGTAAAGACATTTATCACAAAGCAGTCGAATCGAAGGAATATTATGACTAACAAAAAGAATAGTTCTGCCGAGTCCGGAAACAGATTTCATTTTACCCATACATTTTTTTTGAAATTCTGCATCTCCCACCGACAACACTTCATCAACTATTAAAATTTCCGGCTCTAAATTCGCGGCCACTGCAAAAGCTAAACGCACATACATACCTGATGAATACCTTTTAACAGGTGTATCAATATATCGCTCAACACCGCTAAAGTCAACTATTTCATCAAACCTACTTTTAATTTCTGCTTTGGTCATCCCCAGAATTGCGCCGTTCAAAAAAACATTTTCCCTGCCAGTGAGATCAGGATGAAAGCCAGTCCCAACTTCAAGCAAACTGGCAATTCTCCCTTTAATTTTAATTTCTCCTTTATTAGGTAAAGTGGTTCTAGATAATATTTTCAATAATGTTGACTTACCTGCTCCATTTTTACCTACAATACCAAGGACTTGCCCCTGGTTAACCTCAAAATTAATATCTTTTAAAGCCCATACATAATCCGAATTTCCCTTAGCAGCTCTATCGTTTGTTTCTGCAATGGCTGCGAATGGATCTTCTTTACCTCTTACAGAAGCCCACCATTTTTTAAGATCATTACCAATAGAACCTGAACCTATATCACCTAACTGGTACAGTTTGCTAATATTTTCTACTTTAATTACGCTTTTCATTAAACAGTATCCATAAAAGATTTTTCAACCCGGTTAAAAACTAAAATACCACTAAACAACACTATTATCATAAAAGCAGTGCTATATAAGAGTAATGACATGTTTGGCATTGGAGCATTTATTATAATTGCCCTGAACCAATGAACTAAATGAATTAATGGATTTAAGTTTATAATCGATCCCCATTTAGGTCCCAATTTATCTAAAGGAAAAACAACAGATGAAAAGTACATTACGAACTGCAAAGCAAAACCTACTAAAAATCCTAAATCCCTATACTTAGTAGTAATGGAAGAAACAATTAGTCCGGCACCTAAACCAAAAAGACTGAAAATAATAAGCAATAATAGCAGCCCTAATAATCCGAAATAATTTATTTGCCAAACATAATTATTAAAAAATTTATAATAAAACAACAACAATAATAAAATGGCAAACTGAACAAGAAAGGTTATGAAGTTTGCTATAATCGCAGAAAAAGGAACTGTTAATCGCGGGAAATAAACTTTACCAAATATGGTAGCATTATTTACAAATACAGAGGAAGTTTTGTTAAGTGACATGGCAAAAAAATTCCAAATTGTTAAGCCTGATAAAGTAAAAATAGGAAATGGAATACCCCCTGTATCGAATTTTGCAAATTTTCCAAAAATAATTGTAAAAAAAACAGTAGTTAATATTGGTTGAATAATTAACCATAATGGGCCTAAAATAGTTTGTTTGTATTGTGAAACAATATCGCGTTTTACAAATAAAATTATGAGGTCGCGGTAAGCCCAAATTTCTTTAAAACCAAAATGAAATAATTTTGGTTTTGGTTTAATAATTATATCCCAATCTTTTTCTTCAGTCATTTATTTTATTGGTATTAAAATTTCCTCGGGCAATTTAACACGGATACTTTGGCCAATACTTTCTAATAAAACATCTATATATCTGCCTTCCTTATTCTCGACAACAAATCCTTCTACATTTTTTAACGCGCCTGAAGTTATTTTTACTTTATCGCCTTCTCTATAATTTCGTTTCACGCCATTCAATTCCATTTGATATCCTAAATCGATCAATTGTTTTAAGCGCTCAATCTCAATATCGCGTACTTTGGCAATTTTTCCTTCGGCACGGACAAAATTAACAACGCCGGGAGTTTGTATAGTCTTTTCATTTTCTAAATTTGTTATTCTCACAAAAATATAACCATTCAATAAAGGCAGCTCTACCATTTTTTTACGGTCGCTCCATTGTTTCATTGTTTTTAAAATTGGCAAATACGTTTCAATGTTTTTTTGTTCAAGACGTTTTAATACTTTTTTTTCTTGCCGCGAAGCAACATATAACGCGTGCCAATTTTTTTCTTTTTCTACCATCGCTTTTCACGGCTTCGCCTCCTCAGTCACATTACTAACCAAGCAAGCTTTATTTTTTCACATCGTATCGACTCCGCTCGACATAACAAGCGGGTACGAAAATTATTTGCTCCACAAAAGAAGCGGATGTGTACCGGGCTCCGTAATTTTACTAATATCAAATTCGTCAGCCCTAAAGTGCACATATCTTATTTTCTTATCAATCTTTTTCTCAGCCTTTTCTATCTGTTCTATCAAGAAGGTTTTGTTAATATCATTTCCCACTAAAACCAGATCGATAATATTTGAATCCTGACCGGTAGAAAGTTTACCAACTAAATAAACTTTTTCAAGATCACCAATACGCTGCAATATGTAATCAACCACATATTCAACACCAACCATTTTTAAAATAATTTTATGGATCTCTTTAAATAAAGGATGTTTGGTATTTGCGGTAAACATTTTTTTATTTCCTTTTGAAAAGGAATCGAGAAAACCTGCTTTTTCGAATTTATTTAATTCGATCCTGATGCCGTTTGTTGACTCACCGAATTCTTCTTCAAGGTTCCGTAAATAAGCGGTTGTGTTGCTGTTCAGAAAAAACTTAAGCAACAGTTTGATACGGGTTTTGGAGGATATTAGTGTATCAATCATTAATGAGTAACAAAGTTACTCGATTTAAGCTAAAAAACAATAAATAGGTGATTATTTTAAGTGCTTAATATTAATTTAATATATTGATTTTTAAATGGTTATAATATTACTCGATTATAACATTGCTTCGCTGTGGAAAGTTAATCAAAACACCCATTCCTTTTTTAGAATACACTGCCATACTGCCAATTGCGGCAGCATTTGCTCCCGAAGTATAAAGTATGTCTTTTAAATGTTGAATATTGCCGGCACCCCCGCAGGCAATTACCGGTAAGGAAGTTAGATCGGTAATTTGTTTTACGAACTCGTTATCAAAACCATTCCAGGTTCCTTCTGCATCCACATTTTGCAAAAACAATTCGCCAACACCTAATTCCTCTTCGAGATATTTAATAAAATCGGGCATGCTGTACTTAACTGAATGTCCGCTAAAAGAATAAACATTTTTTTTACCAAATAAATTCTTCTTAAAATCTACACAAGCTACAACAGCTTGGGAACCATATTTACTCACAGCTTCTATTATGACTGAAGGGTTTTCGAAAATTAAAGAATTAACAACTACTTTTTCAACACCATTTTTAAACAACTCATAAAACTCACTAACGGTTTTTACCCCACCGCCATAAGCAAAGGGCATAAAACATTCTCCTGCCAAATCAGCAATTTTTGAAATGTTTAGTTTCCTCCGCTCGCGCGTAGCGTTAATGTCGATTAGAATTAGTTCATCAACCTCTTTCTCATTAAATATTTTTATGGCATTTATAGGATCACCCACATAGGAAGGGTTTTTAAACTTAACCGTCTTTACTAAACCTTTACCGTCGTAAAGCAAGCATGGTATGATCCTTTTGAGTGCCATTTTGGAGGTTAGATTTAACGGTTAAAATTATAGCTTACTAAAATTATTAAGGAGTTCCATTCCGAATTTCAAACTTTTCTCGGGATGAAATTGTGCGCCAAAAATATTTCCGTGGTTTAAAATGCAAGTGAATTCAGTACCATAATTACAGGTGGCGATCACATCACTTTCATCATTGCATTTTACATAATACGAATGCACAAAATAAAAACGGTGTTTATCTTCTTTCCTGATCAATTCATTTTCTTTTTTTACATCAATATAACTCCAGCCCATATGCGGAATTTTCAAGACTCTATCCGTAAAATTAAATTTTATGGTTTGTGCATCTACCCAGCCTAATCCTTTTTCAATTCCCTCTTCGCTGCCTTTAGTTAGCAACTGCATCCCTAAACAAATTCCAAGAACAGGAATTTTTTCTATTGTAGCTTTTTGATTTAATACTCCCAATAAACCTTTTTGTTTAATAAGATTCATCCCGTTGTCAAAAGCGCCAACACCGGGTAAAATTATTTTTTGCGCTTTCTCAATTGCGTCTTTTTTATCAGTAATTGTTGATTCGATACCCAATTTCTTGAGCATGTTTTTTACTGAAACAAGGTTTCCTAAACCATAATCAACAATAACGATCATTTGGATTTATTTTTTTAGATAGCCTGATTTTCCGCTGCCTTTACTTCCGTATCCACCACCGTAACCTTTACCATATCCGTAACCGTATCCGTATCCATAACCGTATCCATAAGTATAACCATAACCTTTGTAATAATATTTTCCTGACATACTCTTAACACCATTTAGAATCAAGAACATGTTTTTAAGATTATTGTTTACAACCAGATTTTGTACGAAGGATACCACTTTTTTAGTAGCCGCTTTTGTATTCAATACAAATAAAGCTGCATCCACAAATTGCATTAAGTAAATTGCATCAGATAAAAGTCCTGCAGGAGGCGTATCAATAATTACATAATCGAAATTATTTTTAGTATAAATAATAAGGTCTTTCAATTTTTCAGAAAGCACTAATTCAGATGGATTAGGAGGAATAGGGCCTGCATAAATACAATACAAATTTTCAATTACTGTCTTTTCGGTTATTTCTTCAATTGTATTTTGCCCCGCTAAAAAAGTACTAATACCAATTTTTGGAATTACACCCATTACCCTGCTAACACGTGGCTTATGTAAATCCAATTCAAGTAAGACTACCTTTTTTCCGGTTTTAGCTAAAATTGTTGCAAGGTTAATTGATGTAAATGTTTTTCCTTCACCGGGAGAATAAGAGGTAACCAAAAATGAGCGTGATTGCGCATCAATGTTCGCATATTGCAAATTGGTCCGTAAATTCCGGAAGGCTTCTGATATTTTAGAGTTCGGTTGCTCATCAACGGCAATACCCTTATCACTATGCATTTTAATAGAAGGCAAAACACCAATAACCGGCAGATCGGTAAGTTCTTTAAGGTGATTAACAGTTTTAATTCGCGAGAAAAAGAAGGCCCTTATTATTATTATCATTATTGAGACTAAAAGTCCTGCAGTAATAAATTGCTTTAATATTTTGGGCTTATACTCATCTATTAACCCAATATTTCTTGGTTGTTCAATTATTTTTACGGTAGGGATAATACTGGCACGCGCAATTCGGGTACTTGCTCTTCTTTCTAATAAAAAATTATATAAATTTTCGCTTATGTTTACTTTCCGTTGAATATTGGTAACTTCACGCTGCTTCCCCGGAAGTGTTTTTATACTGCCAATATAACCTGCTATCTCCTGGTTTACGTTTTCAATAGCCTTAAAGATTGCCTTTCGGGAGTTGCTAATATAAACCAAAAGGTCTTGTTTTAATTTTTTAATAGTTTGTTTAAGATCACTTATACCCGGATAATTTTCTTTAGCCGTGGCATAAGTCCTATTTAAAGTTAATTGCGTTTTATAAAGTTCATCAACTGCAGAGGGCATAAAGCCTCCTTTTTCTGATACGAAAACACTTGGAGGCAAAAACTGTGGATCCTTATCTTCAATGATGTATTTTTCAAGATCATTTAAAGTTTCTATCTGTAGTTTATAGCCAGAGCGCATGTTATCATACGCCGATAGTTTTCCGAAATAATCGTTTTTCTCCCAATTCAGATCTAAAATATTTTTACTCTCCTTATACCACTGCATGGTATCTTCAATATTCTTTAAAGTATCCGTAATTTCGTGTAATTGCTTATCAATATAAGTAATGGTTTTTTCGTTCAGTTCTATTTTTGATACTAAAGAGTTTTCAGAATACACCCTGTTTAAAGTATCTAATACCAGCACGGCTCTTTCCGGAATAATATCGTCCATGCTTACTTTTAAAATATTGGTATATTCAGGATTTTCAACCTTCATACTAGCCTGAAAAGTTCCAATTAGCCAATCTGTAGAATGAATTATTATTTGATAGTTTAATCCAGATATACTAGGCACTATTTCTTTTGTAAAAATGCCTGAGCGTTTTACTAAAATATCAAATTCCAAATTAATTAGTTCTTTATCAAATTCCCCTCTGAATGTTTTGATCTGATCACCACTATGCATCGACATTTCATATTTATCAAAGTCCAGAATTTTAAAATCAACTACTGCTTCATACCATTCAGGATTAATATTATTAATAATGATTTCGAAAGGATTGCCTGAAAACTGTTCCGTAGTTTTTACCCTTCCAATAATATAATAGGATACCTGAAGTTTGTCTTTTAAACGCGATATGGTTTCTTTCATTAAATCATAAGAACCGATAACTTTCATTTCATTTGAGTTATCAATATAATAAGCGCTAGCATCAGTTACTAAACTACCACCATAATATTCATCATTTTTATTCAGTAAAAGTTGTGTAGATGCCTGAGAGATATCTACTTGTTTGTGAGCCCAAAAAGAACCTGCAACATAAAATATTGGCACAAGAATAATGGGGATATACCAATTGGATTTTATTACACGCCATAAGAGATTAAGGTCTTTTTCGGTTATTATGGCTTGTTTCTTGGTTTCCACGTGTAGAAGTTACAAAGATAGTTGATTTTAAAAGATAAATTGTTTTGGTGTTCAGGTATTTTTATTTTATATTTGCAGTTATTGTATTAAAAATGAAACGATTAGGCTTTATATTAGTCCTGTTTTTTGTGGTTCTTTATTGTCAAACTGCTTTTGCAGCTGCTCCACCACCTCCGCCATCAGTTAGTCCTCCTTGCTGGCCGCCACCATGTATCCCTATTGACGGAGGCATTAGCGCTCTAATTATTGCCGGTGCTGCTTATGGTGCAAAAAAACTTTACGATAAAAAGAAAAAAGATTCAACTATCGTTTAATTCTACTGCTGGGGTTTTATCTTTATACCATGTTTACTGCCCTTAAACAAAACCGCTTTCTTAAATTTTTAATTTTTTCCTCTCTAAGTTATCTGGGTCTTTATCTTATATACCAATTCGGTGTAAAAAAGTATACAGTCATCGATCAAACGTTTATTGCATTTATTATTAATTCATCGGATGCCATTTTAAAATTATTCGGTTACAATACTTTTAAAACTTTAAGCGATACCGATTATCAGGTAATTGGTATTGATGGCTCTGATGGTGTTTGGATCGGATCAAGCTGTAACGCTATAACTTTATTTTGTTTATTTGCCGTTTTTATTGCTGCTTATCCCGGACATCAAAAAAAGAAAATATGGTTTTTACCATTGGGGATATTATTAATTCATATTCTAAATATTTTTAGAGTTGTTGCGTTGGCGTTAATTGCTTTTTACAATCCAAAGGTTCTTGATTTTAATCATACCTACACTTTTACATTTATTATCTATGGTTTTATTTTTTTATTGTGGATGATCTGGGTAAACAAATATTCTGCCTTATCAAACGATGCTAAAAAATAAATCCATATTATTTGTTTTTTTTGGCGCCCTATTTGCCCTCTTAGGTTATTACCGCGAATATTTTTTCGGAAATTACAACAATGCAATGTACTTGCTTTATAACCACAATACCACGGTGCCCGTTAACGAAAATTTTAACTATTTTCTTGGTCTTTCCTATAAAACAGCCTACTATTTAAAATACGTTTTTACACTGGTATTCTTTATTCTCTTTTTTGGCTTATCTTATTGGTCTCTGAAGGTTTTTAAGGCTAATAAAAATTTATTGAAATGGTTTACGTATTCTTATTTAGTATTATTACTTTTAAGCTCTGTATTAATGTTATGGTCGTACTTTGTAAGGGTAAATCTGGATAGTGATGAATATTCTGTTAGCCGATGGTTAATGGGCATAGCACAATCACCGCTTCCGGTTTTATTTTTTTTAGCCACTAATAAATTGAACAAAAAATAAATTTTATATGCAAAAAGACAACACCATTTTTAAATTAATTAAGGAAGAGCAACACCGCCAAACACGCGGACTCGAACTTATTGCCAGCGAAAATTACGTAAGTGATCAGGTTATGAAAGCCATGGGAAGTGTGTTAACTAATAAATACGCTGAAGGCTTGCCGGGCAAACGTTATTATGGCGGCTGCGAAGTAGTAGATAAAATTGAGCAATTAGCGATCGATCGCGCGAAAAAATTATTTGGCGCGGCATGGGTAAATGTACAGCCACACTCAGGTGCACAAGCAAACGCAGCAGTAATGTTAGGCTGTATAAAACCGGGCGATACCATTTTAGGTTTTAATCTTTCGCACGGCGGACATTTAACCCACGGCTCACCTGTGAATTTTTCAGGAAAATTATACCGTGCTACATTTTATGGTGTTGAAGAAAGCACAGGCAAAATTAATTACGCCATTGTTGAAGCCACAGCAAAACAGGAAAAACCAAAATTAATTATTTGCGGCGCATCGGCTTACTCACGCGATTGGGATTATGAACGCTTACGTAAAATTGCTGATGGAGTTGGTGCTTTATTATTGGCAGATATTTCACATCCTTCAGGATTAATTGCAAAGGGAATTTTAAATGATCCTTTACCGCATTGTCATATTGTAACAACAACAACACACAAAACATTACGCGGACCAAGGGGAGGAATGATCATGATAGGTAAAGATTTCGAAAATACATGGGGAGAAAAAACATTGAAAGGTGAACCAAAAATGATGAGCGCTATTTTAGATGCAGCTGTTTTCCCCGGTACACAAGGCGGACCCCTGGAGCACGTTATAGCCGCAAAAGCGATCGCTTATGAAGAAGCATTAAGCGATGCGTATTTAAAATACTGCGTGCAAATGGTGAATAATGCAGCCACCATGGCGAAAGCTTTAGTTGCAAAAGGTTATAAAATTATTTCAGGCGGAACTGATAACCATTGCATGTTAATTGATTTACGCAATAAAAACATTACAGGTAAAGAAGCAGAAAAAGCTTTAGGTGAAGCAGATATTACTGTAAATAAAAATATGGTTCCTTTTGATGATAAATCACCATTTGTGACTTCTGGCATTCGTATTGGAAGCGCTGCTGTAACAACACGCGGCTTAAAAGAAAAAGATTGCATTAAAGTGATTGATTTAATTGATGCAGCTTTAATGAATAAGTCAAATCCAAAAGAATTAGAGAAGATCAAAAAGAAAGTAAATACCATGATGGGCAAACGCCCTTTATTTAAAGACTAAAAATTACTAATAATCAAAACGCCCTTGTCATCGTGAGCTTGCCGAACGACGGGGCGTTTTTATTTTAAATACATTGCATAAATTTTTCTTCATATTTATTTTTTATTCCGCTTTGCTTTCTGCACAATTTAAACAAGATACTGCACGTAATGTAAATTTTTTAGTTCTTCCTGCACTTTTCCGTACGCCCGAAACCGGTTGGGCTTATGGTGCTGCCGGTCAAGCCACTTTTAAAACAACTCATAAAAATGATTCTTTAACAAGAACTTCTTTTGTCTCCGTATTTGGGGTTTGGACCGAGCGCGGACAGAACATACAAGCTGTCGATGCAGTTATCTATTTACCAAAAGAAAAATATATTTTATATTTTGATGCCGGTCATTCTTATTTCCCTGAAAATTTTTGGGGTATTGGTCCGAATACAAAAGACGAATGGCACGAACGTTATGTATCAGATCAATTTACATCTTCACTTCATATTAAGAAAAAATTATTTAGGGGATTATTTGCCGGCCTGCTTTACGACTATCAAAATGTTTTCAGATTAAAATATAATGCGGGCGGAATTTTTGATACAACTGCTTTTTTAGGAAAATCTCCCTACCAAATTTCAGGCGCGGGTTTTAGTGTAAGTTACGATACCCGCAATAAAGCATTTTGGCCGACAAAAGGTTTTTATATAAATTCCATTTTCACTGATTACGATAAAGCAATTGGCTCCAATTATAATTTTTACAAATGGACAATTGATCTCCGCTTATTTCAAAAATTATTTTTACAACATATTCTTGCTATACAGTTTTATAATTATTCTACATTCGGTGAAAGTCCGATGAAAAATTTAGCGCGGCTTGGAGGTTCCGATAATTTACGTGGTTTTTATCAGGGACGATTGCGCGATGCTAACATGGCTAGTTGCGTAGCTGAATACCGCGCACCTATTTATTGGCGATTTAGTTTGGTTGCTTTTGGCGGTATTGGAAATGTTTATAGTTCAAAAGATCCATTATTAAATAACGAATTCCGTTACAGTTTTGGCGGCGGTGTGAGATTAAGTGTTTTGCAAAAAGATAAATTAAACATCCGTATCGATTACGGTTACTACAGTAAATATAATAGTGGATTTTATTTTACTTTAGGAGAGAGTTTTTGACCTTATCTTTACATATTTACCCTTTTATTGGATTTCTCTTTATTCTTTTGTACGTTTACGCTTAGATTTTATAAACTTTTGTGATATTGTCGCGCGTTTCGAATACACCTTTAATAAACAAATGCAGCACGGTTTTTTATTAGCATGAGGCGGGGGATCTAAATTCTAGCCGGCCTTATTTAATGTTACAATAAATTCACTGCCCGATCCTAAATTTGTTTCCAGTTCGATTTTCCCACCTTGCGCTTCTATAAATTCTTTACTTATGGCAAGACCAAGTCCTGTGCCTTCTTTTTTTGTTCCCGGAACACGGAAATATCTGTCAAATATTTTATCCTTGTATTGTGACGGAATACCTTGGCCAGTATCCTTCACAGAAAATGACACATGTCCTTCCTTGAGAGTAATGTTGATTTGAACAGCTGAATTATCATCCGAATAGCGAATAGCATTCGAAATAAGGTTGGTAAATACCCAGGTCGTTTTTTCACTGTCTGCAAGTACTTTCGGAGTTTCTTCAGGACAAAGAACATTCAGTTTAATTTTTTTTTGATCGGCCAGTACTTTATTTGCATTTATGGCGTATTGAATTATTTCCTTTGGCTCGGTAGGGATCATGCTTAATTGTATGTTTCCGCTTTCTACTTGAGTCATGTTAAGTAATTCGCCAGTTATTTTTAGCAGTCTGTTTGCATCATCTTTAATGCTATCTAACAAATGTTTTTGTTCTTCATTAATTTTGCCGGCGTGTTCTTCTTCTAAAATTTGCAAACTCATTTTTATGGATGAGATCGGCGTTTTAAATTCGTGAGAGACTGTAGCTATAAAATTGGTTTTAGCAAGATCAAGTTCTTTGAATTGAGTTATGTTTTTTAGTAAGATCACTTCACCAATTGGTTTTTCATCGGTTGAAATTGAAATATTCTCTTTTGTAAAATAACATTCTTTATTACTGCTGATAATCTTTAAAGGTTTTGAAGCGTTAGCATTATTCAGTAATAAACGCAGAAGATCATTTCTTAAAGCAACGTCAGGCGCATATTTTCCTATCATTTCATCTTCCTTTAGATTTAATAACTGAACAGCCTGCATGTTTGCAAATAAGATCAGTTTCTTTTCATTTAAACCAATGATAGCATCTTTCATATTATTAATAATGGTTTCGATCCGTTTTTTCTCAAACATGATCTTGGCAAGATTGCTGTTTTCGTAATGTTCCAGTTTTTCAGCCATTGTATTGAAAGCTTCAGCCAATTCTCCGAATTCATCGTTGGATCTGAAATGTAAACGCTGATTATAATTTTTATTTGAAATTTGTTTGATGCTCTCAGTTAATTCTTTTATCGGATTGGCAATATATCCCGGAAAATTTATAATAAATGTAAATACGACAAGAAAGCAGATACCTCCAATTATTCCAATATACACAAGCACCTTGTCGGCCGTGGCCTGAGCCTGGTTGTTCTTTCTTAAAATTGCCTGCATGTTAAGGTCTGTTATTTTATAAAGTGCGTTTCTAAGTTTTAATACAGATATACTATCTTGGCCTTTTCTTCTGATATTATTAAATGCTGTCCGGACCTCTTCGGTATATTCTTTTTCACCGATTTCTGTGACGTTACTTTCCTGCAATTTTAAATTCGATTCAATTTTTTTAAAAACTGTAGAACTATCGGTGCTGATACCATCTAATTCCTGCAGCATTAATTTCGAATACTCTACTGATTCATAATTATCTTTTAATATTTTTTTCGATTCTTCAGCAATAGTGTGAATATAAGTTGCGCCTACAGTTCCGATGAGAATAATGACCACAAACAGGAAGCCAAGACCTAAACTTAATTTGGTTTTTATTTTTATTTGCATCATGATAATATTATAAGATCAATATCTGAATCGCCCAGTTTAATAAGCAACTGATCAGTTATTGTATTGCTAAGAATGGATTTAAGCAGGCTGACGTGTGGTTTCCCTATACAGATAGTTGTTGTTTTATATTGAAGTGCAGTTTCAAAAATAGCTTGCGCAATATTTTTATTCTTTGCCTGAATAACTTCCGCTCCTAATTCTGTAGCTAATTTAAAATTATTGATAAGATGTCTTTGTTTCGCCAGTGAGATCCTGTCGCGGTCCTCAGCCGGTGTTTTT
>DATMPR010000377.1:0-5441 GCA_035567575.1 Bacteroidia bacterium | reverse complement strand
TCATTAATTGTTTTTTAAGTACATACTGAGCCTACATGCAAATGTGCATGGTGCTTTAAATTTTCTAAGAAAAATGTAAAATTTACCGAATTGCAATTAAGGAGTTACAAACTGATTGAGATACAATCTTCTAAAGACTTAACACAAAGGTAATCAAATTATCGAGAGTACCAAAATAAAATTAAAGCCTGTTTTTGTCTAAATTCGTATAATGAGATATTTTATTCTATTTATCGCTGCATTTATATGCAAAACAAATTTTAGTCAGGAAGTAATTAAAATAAACTTTTCCGATTCCTGTATAATTACTTCATGTGACATAAAAAAAGATGATTTCAGAAATATTAAATGGCTTTGTCCTGCCGGCGTAACCAAAGTAATTTCGTTTGTAACAACATACAAAGCGGATGATAATGTTGTGGAATATACAGTGCCCGGAAATTGGATAATCGCTCTTAAGAATTATGATAAAATGCCGATAGGAACTAAGATCTATTGCTCACAAATAAAAGGCAACACCAAAGAAGGAACCATTGTTAATGTACCGGATATCATAATAACTGTTAAATAAAAAATCCCGCAACAAAAGCACGGGATCTTTTAAAAACTAAACTTTATTATTTTCCTTTTTTCTTTTCATCATCATCCTTCTCATTTTTTTTAGGCTCTACTTTTTTTACGAACGTTCCGTTCGAATCAAAAATATATTCGGCTTTACTTACTTCTGCTTCAAATGTTACTTTACCTGCGGCATCTGTAATTTTAGAAGCTTCATCTATTTTTTTACCAGCTACATTTTTTGTAATGTAATCAGAAACACCTTTCGGTAACTCAGCAATTTTAATTTCTATTTCTGTCTCCACTAATTTTCCGGCTGCATCATAAGTTGCAGTTCCTTCTGTTTTGCCGTTCTCAAATTCCGCTTCATAACCTGCTTCTTCTTTTTCCCATGCTTCAACTTTTGCAGTTGGATATTGTTTTTTAAACGCTTCTTTTACCGCTGCCGGTACATCTGCTTCTTTTACTTTTTGTGAGTAGCCTGCGAATACTCCTAAACACAATGCTACTGATAGGGCTAATTTTTTCATTTTGGTTTTTAAATTTTATAATTCAAATATAGTACTCAATTCTGTTTTAAAACTGAAGACTAATAATATGTCTGTTCTCTTCAATCTTATAATCAATCACCATATTATTACTCCCTGCTATTTTCTTAATAATAGAAAGACCTAAGCCAAGGGATTCAGAAGAAGGATTTCCTTTTTTAAACCGTTTAAATAAAGCGGAAGTATCCAACGTGTTGAAACTTCCTGTATTAGTAATATTAAGTTCTTTAAGAGTCAGAGTGATTTTTATCTCTCCGTTTTGAATATTATGTTTTATAGAATTACTTAATAAATTAGAAATTAATGTTTCTGCTAAAAAAGGGTTCATCGAAATTTTTACCGTTTCATTTAAAGTTGCGATAAGTTTAATTCCTTTTTCCTTAATTATATCTTCATAAACACCAAGGTATTTTTCAATTACACTTTTCAGATCAACCAGTTCTTTTTGGATATATTGACTGTTATCTATTTTAGTCAGTAATAATAAACTGTTATTTAGTTTTGATAACCTGATAGCCGACTCGTAAACAGCTTGTATGGCTGCAAAATGCTGTTCATTTAATCCTTCGGTTTGAATTAAGTTTTCTAATTTATTTATGATAACCGCTAGCGGTGTTTGAATTTCGTGAGAAGCGTTTTCAGTAAATTCTTTTTGGGCTGCAAAATCTGCATGCACTTTATTTGTCATTTTAAGAATTACTTCATTTAATTGTTTAAATTCTTTAGTTGAAGTTTTTCCCAAATCAAGCGTGTTACTACTAATATCATATTCTTCAACTTGTTTTAAGGTTTTATAAAATGGTTTAAATAAGGTTTTTGAAACGATCCAATTGATCATAAAAAAACCCAAGACTAAAAAAACAAATGTAATTAGAAACATTTCCAAAAGGTTTTCGATGAGGTCGTCTGTCTCAAATTTTGGTTCTGTTATTTTAATCAAATAATTTGTTCCGCGAGATTTATAATAACTTTTGAGTTCCCAATAAAGAACATTTTCTCCGTCAGAATCAGTTTTAAAAAGATAAGAATATTTATAACCTTTCCCATTTGTGGTGTCTATTGCGATTGTAGCCATGCTATCAAAACTCAAACAAAAATTTTGAGGCCGTTTAAATAAATCGATTTGTGCCTCTGCTTTTCTTTTTTTATTCCAAATAACTTCATTAAGATTTTCATTCACTGTTCGTTTGATCGTAAAATAAGAAATTAATGCGGCAAGCATTAATACAGGAATGCTTACCGTTAAAAAATACAATATGGTTTTGGATATTAACTTCATTCAATAATAAATTTATAACCCATGGCGTAAACTGTTTTTATAGCATCAAAACCCTTTTTATCAATAATTTTTTTACGGAGGTTTTTAATGTGCGTATAAATAAAATCGTAGGAGTCCATATTATCGACACCATCTCCCCATAATCGTTCAGCAATTGCTTCCTTGGTAATGACTTTATTCTTATTGGCGACAAAAAACAAAAGCAAATCAAATTCTTTTTGTGTTAAATTCAGGTCTTCTTTATTTAATAAAACACTTTTGCTTTGGGTATTAATGGTGAGGTCGTTTACTTTTATATCGTCATTGCCTTCAAAATTTTTACGACGTAATAATGCTTTTATACGCGCGTTTAATTCCGGTAAATGAAAAGGTTTTGTAATGTAATCATCAGCGCCGTATTCCAATCCGGTAATTTTATCATCAAGAGAGTTCTTTGCGGAGATAATTATAACGCCCGCTTCTGAATTTGTTTTTTTTAATTTCTTGATAATATCTAAACCGCTGCCGTGCGGTAAAGTAATATCCACCAACACACAGTCGTATTCGTAAACACTTGTTTTTTCAGACGCTTTTAAAAAATCGCTTGCCGACTCTACAACATAGCCTTCATTATACAAATATTCTTTAATTGATTTGCGTAATTCGGCTTCATCTTCTATCACCAGTATTTTCATACATTAACGATATTTAATTTAAAGGACAGTATAGGATGAAGCTAAATTTTCTGCAATAACAGAATAAACAAAATTTATGCTTCATCCCATTCTATAACAAATATAAAATTAAATTCTGAAGCGATCTTGAAGCCCTGAAGTCTTCGTACTTCAGGGCTTCAAGATCATCATACCTGATAAGGTTTCAGGGATTTTCTTTTAGGTTACCATATTCGTAACGCTCTTTTTTTATGATCTTCCCTTTTTCGTCGTAATCGGTCCACAATCCGTGTTTCATGCAGTAGCCAGCATCCCAAAGCGGATCCCAGATATCCGATTCATTTTCGCGGTAATAGCCAATAGTTTTTATTTTTCCCGAAGGGTAATAGTTAAGCCAATATCCAACAGGACAATCAAGATATTTAATAGCCCGGCTTGCCAGCTTATTATTTTTATCATAAGTTTCCATAATACAAGGCTTGCATTGCATCATGCTTTTTGCTGAAGCTGCATACTTCTCGTAAGTAGCCTGGTCAACTGCTTTTCCGCCTGCTTTATATACAACTGCGCCATTTTCTGTAACCGTCTCGGTTGTTATGGTGTATAATTTAAGTATAGGTAAATTCTTATAAATTGATTTCATGGTATCCTTTTGAGAGAAGGAAAACGTAAAAATTAACAGGCTTAAAATGGAAAATAGTTGTTTCATATTGATTTCTATTCCAACAAAAGTAAGAATATTAAAGACAAACGTTGTAAATATTGATTTTTTTAATACTTTTATTTCTGCAAAATTCATCCCATGAAAACTGCTGTTTTAAAATTTGTTTGTTTGTTTGTTTTGCTTTTGCAGTTAGCTTGCCGCGAAAAAGCGAAGACCACCAGCACCGAAACATCTATTATTTTGGAAGGAACCTATAACGGAAATAATTTATATGTTAAGAACCCTGCCGGACCGGATGGTTTTGGTTTTTGTGTTAATGAGATCGTCATAAACGGAAACAGAACCAGTGACGAAATAAGCGGTGAACACATAGAGATCGATCTTAAAGCAAGCGGCGTGAGAGAAGGCAATCCTATTAAGATCGAGATCAAACATTACAAAGGCTGCGAACCAAAGGTTTTAAATCCCGAAGTTTTAAAATAAACTGTTTACTCTTTAACTACTTTCTTGATCTTTATTCCTTGCTTCGTTTGAATTTTTACAAAGTAAACGCCTTGGCTTAAGTTATCGGTATTAATTACAATACTGATTCCTTTTAATTTTGAGTCAAATAGTATAGAGCCCAAAGCATTATAAATTACAATTGTTCCCTCTGCCTTTTCAGTTGAATTACCTAAAATTGTTATTGAAGTATTAAATGGATTAGGAAAAATATTAAATTCCGGATCATTATTTTCTAATTCATTTATAAAAGTACAAGCACCTGCATTCTGAGTGTAAGGCACAAACGTGCACATAGGCGGATGTCCTGCAACAGCAGCGAATTCAAACAACAAATGATTTCATATTGATTACTCTGAATTGAGTTACACCATCAAAAAAATAATACTAAACAGGTTTATAATTTAACTCCACAGCTCCGCTTTTTTTGAGGTCAGAGTTTAAAATTATTAGCTGCGGTTTACTTTCGCCATCATTTAATTCAATTGCTGCGGTATTTGGCGGAATTCGTCCTAAATTTAAAGCATGCATAACCAAAAAGTTTTTTCCGGGAACAAGATGTAATGCAATTTCCTTTTTTATTCTGCCAACTGTATAATCGTGAAGAATTTCCACGCCATTTAAGTATAAAGATATTCTGTCGCCGTCTACTATGCCTTTATCCCATACTTCGGCCATCATTAAAGTATCACGGACATTTATTTTTTCCTGAAGCTTAACTCTTCTACCGTTTATTTCATGCGGTTTATGCATGTGAACAATTGGTAAACGCGGTTCTTCCTTTTTAATAAATATAGAAGTGGTATCACGCAATTTTGGAACTATGTGAGAATTGAAATTGTAAGTTACATTTAATAACACACTGCCGCCTTTAAAGGTAATGTTTTCTTGTCCTATTGATTGCATTACGGGTGCCGAACCTTGCGGAGCGCCTGTTGGTATTGTTTTTTTATAGAAATTATATTCCCGTGTGAAAGCCGGACCAAAAGGCATGGACCACGAAATACCAATATCCAATGAACGGTTTTTATCAATTGAAAAAGAACGGGTTCCGATTTCTGCACCTAAAACATACGAATTTTTATTTGCAGAAGTAGTGGTGGCAACCGTTAGATTACCTTTTGGGTCTGTTCCTGAATCCTTGTTTCCAACCCCAATGATCTCTCCCTGATTATGATATAAAAAATTTTGTCCAAAAGACAATTTAAAATACCTATACTTTTCACCCTGAAGAAAAA
>DATMPR010000376.1:0-7743 GCA_035567575.1 Bacteroidia bacterium | reverse complement strand
AGTATGGCCATTTTAAAAAGAATGGGACGCAGATCAACTGCTAAATATTTAATGTACTTAGCAAAATCAACAGCAGTAAAAGGTAATTTTCCATTGGCTAAATAATATTCATTTAATTTTTGAGTCAGGCTCATGTTATCGGTTCCGCCTTGTCGGATCGCAGCAGCTCTGTCGGCATTGTAAAAATCACTTGATTCAAAATAAGCTTCGCCTTGGAAGTTGTTAGGAAGGAAACCAAAAGAGAGATGCGGGTCTTCAGTATGCCAAACTAATTGTTCAAAGTACATATCAAATTTGTGGAATGAATTGGAGATCGGTGTTTTTTGTAATCCATCATCACCGCGTAAAATAGTCACAGTTTTTTTATCAACCTGATACGTGAAGCTTAATCCCGGATGATAAATGGAATCTTTATCAAAAAATAATTTTACGGTTCCCGGATTCGCAACTACACGTTCTTTACTCATCGCAAACGAACGCGCTGAGATTTCCATGAATTTTTTTCCTTCACGGCGGAAAATAATTTTTGCAGGATTGGTTGCATTACCGGAGCCGACAAATTTTGGTCCGCGCATCCCAAAACCACCATCATAATCCACATCGGGATAAATGTTTTTCACCAATAAACGTTTACTGTACGAATCGAAACGCGGATAAGTTGCTTCGGTATTTTCGGTAATGATACGGTCATTGAGTTTTCCTAACTGTGGTTTATCAAAATATTGTTTACCATAGAAAATTGAGGAATCGGAAGTGTAACTACCCGTTTTACAATCTATGGCATAGCGTTTTATATCAGCATAGACATCATCACCTAAACCGGCGCGTATCCAGCCTACTTTTCCGCCTTTACCAACAAATTTTCCCCAGGTGGGATAATAGGTTCCCTTAGTATTTTCAATAGCTATGGAATCGCCGCGCGGGTTTTTTCCGACTAAAGTAAAATCAGTAAAAATTACTTTGGGAATTGAATCGTATTCGAACTTGTAATTATTTTCTAAACTTTTATAAATGTAGGAAGGAGATTTGTAAAATATATTTCCTGCGAACATATTTTCGCTCATCTCTAAAAAGTCAGAAAAGCCACGGATGCTTTTTCCTTTTAATATTTTTTCCATACACTTTTGCCAATTCTCACGGTTTTCTTCCGACTGACCGGAATGAATGAAATTGATCATTGAATTAATATAGCTAACGAAATAAGGATAGGGCTTTAAACGTTTTTGCAAGAATTCATTACATGTTTCGATAATAATTGTTTTATAGCCGCCTGAGATTTCGGCGGTTTTCCATTTTTTTGAAAATTCGAGAACGTAAGTTTCGGCATCTTTTTTGTTAGCTGAGTTATCGTAAAAAAAATCGTTAAGCTCTTTAATGAATTTTAAGGTATCGCCCGAAAACTGTGAAAGCTTTTGTGCTTTTGATCCCGATACAGATAAAACGAAAAGAAGTAATAAAGAGTATAGAGTCTTTTTTGACATAAAACGAATTTTATCAAATATAAAATTATACATTCATATTAAGATGTGGTTTGAATAATTTGTTAATAGATAATTTTAACGATTTAACCCAAATTCCATAAAAAGATGAATAAAATTTAAGACCTCTCGCAACCCAGGGGTTTTTTATGCCAGGAATTTCTTATTTTTGGAGCATACGTTATGGAACTAATTGAATTTTTACATTGTAATGTTGAATTAAAAAAGGGAGTGGTTTGGCTGAATTTTAAAGAAAACAGCGAACTTGATGTAAAGGAAATAAAACAATTAATTAGGGCTGCTGAAAAGCTCGCAGATAAAAAACCTTACTTACTCATGTCGGACGCAAGGGTGCATTTGACAATAACTGCTGAAGGAAGAAAAGTGGCTGCAGATAAAAAAGAAGCCCCTTTGTTATTGGCTAATGCAGTTATAGTAAATAACCTTGCGGTGAGAGTGACGGCTAATTTTTTTAGTAGTTTTAATAAACCCCATTTCAAATTCAGGGTATTTAACGACGAAAAAAAAGCGTTGGTTTGGTTACTTAAACAAAAATAGTTAGAAGCCGGCTTTATCCGTTGATCCAATTTAAAAATATCCCTTTCGTAAGAATTCTGATTCCGTTTGTATTTGGGATTTTTATTTGCACAGCCAATCATTTAAATTTTAAAGTAATTTTTCCTTTGATCGGTTCTCTCATTATTTTAGTGCTGTTGTATTTCAAAACCCGTAAAACAACATTGGAGAATGGTCGTTGGGCTTATATCGCTGTTTCAGATGTGTTTTTATTTTTATGCGGATTATATTGCTGTTATGCATGTGATATAAAAAATACTTCCGGTTATTATGGACATTACATAACCACAGGACAACACCAATGGGTTGGCGAAGTAAAAGAATTACCGGTTGAGAAAGAAAAATTTTACAAAGTGGTAATGGGCGTGCGTGCTTTGCAAGATCAACCGCAATTACAGGGAAAAGCTATAATTTATTTTAAAAAACCAATCAATGTCGCTCTTTTAAGTCCAGGAAATATATTAAATCTTAAAAGTGAATTTAATACTATAAGAGAGCCGCTAAATCCGCATGAATTTAATTATAAGGAATTTTTAGCCCGAAAAAGCATTTATTATCAGAGTTTTGTTAGTGCGGGAAATGGTAATTTTGTAAGTGAAAATCATAATTTTTCGTTAATATACTTTGGTTTAAAAATAAAACAAAAAATAATTTCTGTTTTTAAAGCAAGTAATTTAAATCCTGAGGCTGCGCAATTATGCATTGCTTTATTGACAGGGTACGATGATGAAATTAATTCGGAAACCATAAATGCATTTGCGCATTCAGGAACTTTACATGTTTTATCGGTATCGGGTTTGCATATTGGGATTTTGTATGCTGTTCTGGTTTTTGTATTGGGACTATTTGATAAAAAGAAAAAACATAAATTATTGCATTTAATTGTAATTTCAATTGCTTTATGGTTTTTTGTTTTGATCACAGGATTTTCTCCTCCTGTTTTGCGGGCGGTTATCATGTTGAACTTAATTGCAGTTGGAAGATTTTATTATGGATATTCATCGCAACACAGCATTAATATATTAGCGGTCTCTGCTTTTATATTGTTGGTTTTTGATCCTCTTTTAATTTATGACACAGGATTTTTGTTAAGTTATTCAGCAGTTTTGGGAATTTTGTGTTTTGAACCGGGTTTTACGGCATTGGTTGAATCTAAATACACAATTGTAAATAAAACCTGGCAGTTGATCAGTGTTTCTTTATCGGCACAAATTACGACTTTACCAATTACTTTATTTCTATTTCATCAGTTTCCGTTGTGGTTTATTTTCTCAAACTTATTGGTTATTCCATTATGTACAGCGGTTATGTTTTTGGGATTTTTAATTTTAATAAAATTCAGTTTTATTTCACCACTTATTAATTTATGTTCATCACTAATTTTTTATTGTATTCATTTAACCGATAAAGAAGGTATTGGTTATATTGATAGAATTGATTTTGGTTTTAGCGATCTGGTTTTTCTGGCAGCATTTATTACAACCGCAGCGCTATTTATAAAACACAGAAGTTATGCATTTGTAACTGCTGCTTCTCTTTTGTTTATTTTGTGGCAAACAGTTTCGCTTTTCGAAGTCACAGCAAAAAAATCATTAACTCACATTGGCATTTATCAGGTAAATAAACAAACGGCCATTGATCTGAAAAATGCAGAACAAGTTCTTTTTTGTAAAGATCTAAAAGTGAATGATTATAATTTTCATGTAAAAAATAATCACAGCTTTTACAATTATCCGCAAATTGATGATTTGAATTATGACTACGTAAGATCAAAAAACATTTCTCTTCTTAGAATCAGCGAACCCGATCATCAAAGCTTAATTGAATTTTTAAAACCTGATTATTTGCTGATTACAAATAATGTTGACTTGAACGAAACTTCTATTAAAGAAAGTGGAGTTAAGTTACTTATAGCCGATGGTTCAAATAATTATAAAGTAATTAAGAAACTTCGCCTTCTTTGTGATAAATTTGACATTGCATTTTATTCAACAGCCGAAAAGGGCTATTTGCAGATCAACATATAATGAAATTAAGAATAGGTGATAAAGTAAGATTCCTGAATGAAACAGGAGAAGGAGTTATCACACGTTTTGGTGATAAGAACACAGCTTATGTGGAACTTCCCGACGGTTTTGAAATTCCTTATGCTGTTAAACATTTAGTGCCCATTCACACCGAACTCATCATAAACTCCGAAGCAGAAAATTTAGATCTGAATCCCGAGAGCGGTGTTATAGATGCAGTTTATTTTGTAATTGAACCCGATCACGAAATGCCGCTTTTGGTTAGCGATTATAATATCTATTTATTCAATTCTTCCTCTTATAATTTAATGTTTGCTTATTCTATAAAAGATGACGCGTACTTTCAAACTTTAAAACACGGCGAGATAGGGGCGTATCAGAAAATTTTGTTAAAAACTGTAAAGGTTAATTTTTTAAAAGAATATCCTTATCATAAAATAGAGTGTATTTTATTTAAGAATGTTCATTACCGCGCGCAAATTCCTATTGCTGAAACTGTTTTTGTAAATCCTTCCAATTTAAATCAATCATCATTAATTAAACACGAAGAATTTAAATTACCCGTATATGCTTTTTTAATTAAAGATGAGTTTGTAGTTGCGCAAAATATTCAGCAGGATCTATCAAAAGAAGATATCGCAAGGTTAAAAGCTGTAAAAGAATTCAGATCGCATGGCAAAATTTCAAGATCCCATAAAGAGCAGCAAAAGAAACTCGAAAAAGAGATCGATCTGCACATTGAAGAATTAGTAGAAAACTGTAACGGTTTAAGCAATCATGAAATGCTTTCCATCCAACTGGAGCGTTTCGAAAAAGAGCTTGATAAAGCTTTTGAAAACGGAACAAAAAAACTAGTTTTTATACACGGAGTAGGAAACGGTCGCTTAAAAATGGAAATTCAAAATGCGCTGAAATCCACGCCAGGTGTGACTTTCCAGGATGCTTCGTATAAACTTTATGGTTTTGGCGCCACTCAGGTAAACATTTTATAGACTCAGCCGCTTCGTTAATTCGCAATATTTCTGTAACCATTTGGCAAAAAATCCGTAAATTTAAGTGCAGGTTGTTCTATCGCCTTTCCGATTTTTCGGAGGGGAGGAAAGTCCGGGCAACATAGGGTGATCCGCCATATGAAAATATGGGTATCCGGTACAAAATGCTGGATAACAGAGAGTGCCACAGAGACAATGTAGCCACGAGGTTAAACTCGCGGTGATAGTGAAAAAGTGGGGTAAGAGCCCACTGGTGTAAACAGTAATGTTTGCATTGGGTAAACCTCGGATGTTGAAAGGCCAAATAGGTCATGGTTTTAGAGCTACCCGCTCTAATCCGCAAGGGTAGCCATGACGGGTAGGTCGCATAGATAAATGATAGGATATACTCAAGCAGCAATGTTTGAACGAAACAGAACCCGGCTTACAAACCTGCACCCGCTTCGGCGGTTTATGAATAATTGAGTACTAAAAGAAGCACATGAATAAAAAACTACTAATAGTTTTTTTCTTTTTAGCAGCATTTTTCGCTAAGGCCCAATGCCCTCAGGTGTTCGATTATCTTGGTAATTTAAGTAATAAACCTTACTGGATCAATTGTGCCGGAACCGGAACTTCCATCGTCAACTTCCAATCTAATACAGGATGGGGAGCTTATACAATTAACTGGGGAGACGGTTCCCCAAATCAGGTTGCAGGTTCTTATGTTGCGAATACGATCATTCCGCACACATATACAACGGCATCAACTGATACTTTCATTGTTACTTTAATGATTCCTTCTCTTAGTTGTACAATGACAGGTATTGCTGTAATGGAAAAACCTGTTAACGCATCCATACAAATTCCTATTGGCGGAGTAACACAAGCTTGTGCTCCTGCAACTTTACAATTTATTAATTCAAGCACCGATGTTTCTGCAACCACAACTTTTACCTGGAATTTTGGGGATGGTTCGCCACAAGTTGTTTATAGTTATACTAATGCAGGACAAACGGTCTCGCACACTTATAGCGTCGGTACGGTTAATTGTCAGACCGCCGTCACGCTCATGGCAATGAACTATTGTAGTTTTGGTAATCCGACAACTGCAAATTTTAATCCGATACAAATTTATGATAAGGATATTGCTGCAATTACGCCGGATGCATTTCTTAAATGTTTTCCTAATACAACTTTTACTTTTACCAATACAACAACACGGAATTGTTTAGCACAGGGTAATACTTTTCAGCGGCAGGAAGAATGGCATTTTGGAGATCATTGGGGAAGAGGTTACGATTCTATTATTCCCTGGAGGCCATGGCCGCCATCAACACCCATAACAATTACTTATCCGGGCATTGGAACTTATTCGGTGATGTTGCGTGATAGTAATGCGTGCGGTGTGACTTCATCAATAATTAATGTTTCCATTATTGCAGCGCCAATTGCAAACATTTTAGTGCCGCCGAATCCTTTATGTCAGAATTCTCCTATCACATTTACCAATACAAGTACTCCAGGTTATTTTTATAAATGGGATTTTGGTATTGGTGCCGGATTTGTAAATACATCTTATTCCCCGCAAACTTTTACTTATACAACACCCGGAACTTACACAGTGAAAGAGGTTGTATATTTTGGTTCGGGATGTTCGGATACAGTTAAAAAAGTGATTACCATTTTATCGCGGCCAACCGCAAGTTTTCTCTATTCGCCAGTTACCGGATGTAATACTTTGAGTAACGTCACATTTACCGATGCCTCCACAAGTGCTGCGGCATGGAATTGGAATTTCGGAAATGGAAATACATCAACAAGTTCAACACCTGCCGCGCAAAATTATACAGCCATTGGTGTTTCAGTGATAAATTTAACGGTGACTGCCGCTAACATGTGCACGCATACCGCAACGGGAAGTGTTATAGTTTATCAAAGTCCGGTAGCGGCATTTTCACCTACGTCGGCTTGTGTGGGTTCTATAACTACTTTCACAGATCTGTCGACGGCTGCTGCGTCGAATACGATCACGAATTGGAATTGGAATTTTGGTGATGGTTCACCATCTTCTCTTTTGCAAAATCCTGTTCATACATTTACAGCAACGGGAACATTTACAGTAACATTAGCAGTTAATTCTGCGGTGTGTTCAAATACTTTAGCACAAATTTTCGTTGTGAATGTAAAGCCAACGGCTGCGTTTACGGTAAACCCCATAAGCGGCTGCCCTACTTTAACAGTTAATTTTACCAATGGATCTTCAAATGCAACAAGTTTTTTGTGGGACTTTGGTACTGTTCCAACATCAACATCAAATGCAACAAATCCTGTTTTTAACTATACAAACTCAACAGCAAGTACAATAACACCTACTATCACTTTGAATGCATTTACCGGAGCGGGTTGCAGTGATAGAATAACTCACTCCATAAATGTTTTTGCGCGTCCTGTTGCTTCGTTTACTTGTAATAATGCACCGGGATGTTCGCCTTTACCGGTAACTTTTACTAATACTTCAACCGGAGGAACAATTTATAATTGGGATTTTGGAGATGGTCATACTTCAATTGCAACAAATCCGAGTCACACTTATACTAACTCAACTTTGTTCGCCATAACTTATACCGTGCAATTAGTGGTAACGAGTCCGAACGGTTGTAAGGATACCACAAAACAATTTATTACAAC
>DATMPR010000375.1:0-6033 GCA_035567575.1 Bacteroidia bacterium | reverse complement strand
TTTATTTGCTTGTAAATATTTCTTATGTAAAAGTGCTTGGTTTCGGACAATTACAAAACACAACAACACTGGCTGCCGATATTTCAGGATTAATGTTTGGGAACATTGCTGCTAAATTAGTTTCTGTAATTATGTTTTTTTCGGTGATGGCTTATGTGAATGTTTCCATACTAAGCAATCCGCGTGTGTATTACGCGATGGCAGAAGATAAAGTTCTGCCTGGAATTTTAAGCAGAGTAAATAAAAAAACACAGGTACAGGAATGGGCGGTAAGTTTATTTTGTATTTTTATTATTCTTACACTTTTTTTCATTTCCTCTTTTCAGAGAATACTTGAATATGTAATGTTTTTCGATAGTATTAGTCTTGTTACCGGAGCTGCAGCCATTTTTATTTTGCGTAAGCGGGCTGCGAGAAAAGGAGAGAAAGAAGGTGTTTTTAAAATGAAGGGTTATCCTTATTTACCGGCTTTGTACATTTTGGTTTACATGGCAGTAAATGTTAGCGTCATGTTCGCAAATCCACACGCGGCACTGTGGGGGTTTATCTTATTCATCTCGGGTTTGCCATTGTTTTACATTATTAGAAAAATGTTGTCGGAGAGTTGAATATAAACATTTTGAAAAGGGAATATGTATTTCCTGCGTTCTTTTCGTTTAATATCCCGACAAATTTCATATATTTATATTAAAATCTATCTCATGAAAAAACATTTACTCACTTTGATAATGGGGATCGTTTTCACTCAAACGTTATTCGCGCAAACTTTTATGACAATGCCTACCGGAACTGCCACAACTTCTCCTTCAAATGCTTGTCTTTCTTGTCCCGGTTCGGGCTGGAACAATGAAATGAATGTAACTGTATCGGATGGTATCGCGGCTGATGTTAATTTAATGAAAAATGCTTTTTGTTTTCAATCTACGTGTTATTATTCGAGAAGTTTGGTGAGCAGTCAGTTTGGATTTTCAATTCCCGGCTCAGCGACTATTTTAGGAATAGAAGTAAATATTATAAGGGAAGCACCGGCAATAAACACAATAATGGATACCACCGTAATGTTATTAATGAACGGCGTAACTCAAAGCTTGAATAATAAATCCTCGGTTTCTTGGCCGGCAACCTACACCAATCAGGTTTATGGAGGACCAAGCAATCTTTGGGGTTTAACGTGGACACCCGCGGATATTAATAATCCGGCAACGGCGGTTCGTCTTGGAGTTTATAATCAAAGTACTGTTTCTGTAAGTGGCGTAAATGTTGATTTTATAAGCATGACAGTTTATTATGCGAACCCGCTGGGAATCATTGAATCGCAAACTTCAAGTCCAAATGTTTTTTCTCCTTACCCAAATCCTTCGGAAAATATTTTAAATATTGAAAACATAAGTAATAGAAAAATTGAAATGGTTACAGTTTTTGATATTATGGGAAGAAAAGTTTTAGAACAAAGAGAAAACACATCGCAAGTAAATGTTCAATCCTTAGAAAAAGGAATGTATCAATTGGTAATTATTTCTAATGGGAAAAATTATTCATGGAAGTTTGTAAAGGAATAGTGATTTTAAAAAGAGAGATTAATTCTAAATTAAAAAAGTCCGCTTTAAGCGGACTTTTGTTTTATGTGGAGAATATCGGATTCGAACCGATCACCTCTTCACTGCCAGCGAAGCGCTCTAGCCAAATGAGCTAATCCCCCAAATATTAAGTTAGATTGTAGATTTTAGAAGTAAGAAGTGAAAATTTAAAATCTGACTTCTAAAGCTTTGCTTTAATCTCAACCATATCGTAACCTTCGATAATATCGCCGACTTTAATATCATTAAAACCTTCAATATTTAATCCGCATTCGTAACCGGAAGTAACTTCTTTTACATCGTCCTTAAAGCGTTTTAAAGAGCCTAAACTTCCCGAGTGAATTACAATGCCATCACGAATAACGCGGACCTTGGTATTGCGGTTAACTTTTCCATCCAACACATAACATCCTGCAATAGTTCCCACTTTAGTAATGTTAAACACTTCGCGTATTTCAATATTACAAGTAATTTTTTCTTCAAACTCCGGCGATAACATTCCTTCCATCGCTGCTTTCACCTCATTAATTGCATCGTAAATAATAGAATATAAACGGATATCAATTTCTTCAACCTCTGCTAATTTACGCGCATTAGTTGACGGACGAACCTGGAATCCTAAAATAATTGCATTCGATGCTGAGGCTAATAAAACATCACTCTCACTAATTGCACCAACCGATTTATGAATGATATTTACCTGAACTTTTTCAGTCGATAATTTTAATAATGAATCGGCTAGCGCTTCAATAGAACCATCCACATCACCTTTCACAATAATATTTAATTCTTTAAAATCACCGATCGCTAAACGACGGCCAATTTCATCTAATGTAATATGTTTATGGGTACGTATACCTTGCTCGCGCTGTAACTGTAAGCGTTTGTTGGCAATTTCGCGTGCTTCACGTTCATCTTCCATCACGTTAAATTTATCACCCGCTGTTGGCGCGCCGCTTAATCCTAAAACTTTTACAGGTTGTGATGGTCCGGCTTCAGTAACTTTTGTTCCGCGCTCGTTAAACATCGCGCGTACTCTACCGCTATAAGAACCGGCTAACATTACGTCACCAATTTTTAATGTTCCTGTTTGTACTAATATGGTGGCAACATATCCGCGGCCTTCTTCCATTGATGCTTCAATGATACTTCCATTCGCGTGACGTGTAGGATTTGCTTTCAGATCCATCATCTCTGCTTCAAGCAATACTTTTTCTAAAAGCAATTCAATATTTAATCCTTGTTTTGCCGAAACTTCCTGACACTGGAATTTTCCTCCCCATTCTTCAACTAAAATATTCATTTGTGATAAACCTTCACGTATCTTATCAGGATTTGCGCCCGGCTTATCAATTTTATTAATTGCAAAGATCATTGGCACATTAGCCGCCTGCGCATGATTAATGGCTTCTTTTGTTTGAGGCATGATCGCATCATCAGCCGCTACAACAATAATTGCAAGGTCAGTTACTTTTGCACCGCGTGCACGCATAGCAGTAAACGCTTCGTGGCCCGGTGTATCTAAAAATGTGATGGAACGTCCATCGGCTAATTTTACATTGTATGCACCAATATGTTGTGTTATTCCACCGGCTTCTCCGGCAACAACACTTGCTTTACGGATAAAGTCAAGTAAAGATGTTTTACCATGATCAACGTGTCCCATAACGGTCACGATAGGAGGACGGGAAATGAGATCTTCCGGCTTGTCGGCATCTTCTTCTTTAATGGTTTCAACATCTTCTGCCGACGCAAATTCTACTTTGTATCCAAATTCTTCTGCAACTATCGAAATGGTTTCTGCATCTAAACGCTGGTTAATAGATACAAATAAACCTAATGCCATACAGGTAGAAATAATTTGTGTTACCTGCACATCCATCATTTGCGCCATTTGGTTAGCCGATACGAATTCAGCAACACGCAATACTTTTTTGTCGGCCTCGTTTAATTCCTGTTGTTCTGCAATACGCTCACGAACTTCATCCCGTTTTTCGCGGCGGTATTTTGAAGTTTTTGATTTAGAACCTTTCTGACTTAAACGCGCCAGTGTTTCTTTGATCTGAGTTTGAATTTCTTCCTCAGTTAATTCATGACGTGGTTTCGGACCAACCGTTTTTTTGCGGGGATCGCCATATTTTTCTTTGGCACGGTCTTTTGCAATTTGCGCTTGTTCTTTACCAACTTTTTTAATTTCTTCTTCCGATAAACCGCCTTTACGGATACGTTTGCGTTTACGTTTATCTGCCGAACCTAAATTAGAAGAAGCAACAGGTTGTTTTTTCTTTTCTTCTTTAGGAGGTAAAACAATATTTCCAAGAATTTTAGGACCTTCCAGTTTTTCAATTCTGGTTTCCATAAAATCTTCTTTTTGTTCTTCTTCCGGTGTAACTACTTCTTCGGTTGGAGTTGTGTTTACAACTTCTTCAGTAACCTCTTCGTCTTTTTTACCCTTACCTTTTTTCTTTGATTCAGGTTCTTCTTTTGATTTTTTATCGGGCTTGGTTTTTGTGTTGATCGACTTTAAATCGAGTTTACCTAAAACCTTAGGGCCTTCTAAATTTTCAATTTCAGTTTTAACAAGGTCTTCTTTTTTAGCAGGAGTTTTTGGTATTGCAGATTTTTCAGCAGGAGCCGAAAGATCTTTGATCATGATGTCTTCCTTTTCCGGAGTTTTACTTTTCTGTTTTGATTTAGCATCATCCAAAACAATATTATCACGCTTAACCTTACTTATGTTTTGAGTAACCTGCTCAGCTTCTTCACGCGCATTCTTATCGCCGGAAAATTCTTTCTGCACCAATCTGTATTCTTCATCGCCAATTTTAGCGTTTGGGTTGTTGTCAACCGGCTTGCCTTTTGACGCAAGGAATTCCACGATCTTTCCCAGAGAAAGATTGAATTCTTTTGCTACTTTACTTAAGCGAAGTTGTTTTGCTCCGTCTGACATATTTTTTTGTACTCCTTTTTTAGTATTCTGTTTGATCCGGTTTATTTAAAGCAAACCTTATTTAATTAAATTCCGATTCAAGAACTTTTCTGATATCAGCAATAGTTCCTTCTTCTAAACCTGTTCTGCGTTTTAATTCATCTGTACTTAATTCTAATACTGATTTTGCGGTATCACAGCCAATTGCTTTTAACTCATCAATAATTGCCGGTTCAATTTCGTCCGAAAATTCATCTAAGTCAACATCTTCTGCTTCAACTTCAGTATCTGTATCACGGTAAACATCAATTTCGTAACCTGTTAATTTACCGGCTAATTTTATATTGTAACCACCTTTACCAATTGCTAATGAAATTTGGTCAGGACGTAAAAACACATCCGCGCGTTTTGTTTCATCATCAATTTTTATGGTAGTCACTTTTGCGGGACTTAAAGCACGTTGAATTAATAATGTAGAATTAGCAGTGTAATTAATTACGTCGATATTTTCATTTTTCAATTCGCGCACAATTCCGTGGATTCGTGAACCTTTCATACCAACACAAGCACCAACCGGATCAATTCTGTCGTCGTAACTTTCAACAGCAACTTTTGCACGCTCGCCCGGTTCGCGGACAATTTTTTTGATAATAATAAGTCCGTCGAAAATCTCAGGAACTTCCATTTCAAATAAACGCTCTAAAAATGCAGGAGAAGTTCTTGATACAACAATAGAAGGTGTTCCGCCTTTCATTTCCACTTTTGCAACCACAGCTTTAACGGTATCTCCTTTTTTGAAAAAATCAGAAGGGATCTGTTCAGTTTTTGGTAAAATTAATTCATTGCCTTCATCATCCAGCAACATAATTTCTTTTTTCCAAACCTGATAAACTTCAGCATTAATAATATCGCCAACTTTCTCTTTGTATTTATTGTATACTTCGCTTTTCTCAAGCTCAAGAATTTTTTGAACTAGGTTTTGACGGATCGCTAAAACAGCACGGCGGCCAAAATCATCCAGTTTCACTTGTTCAGAAACATCTTCGCCGATCTCGAAATCGGGTTCGATTTTTTTAGCGTCGGTTAAGCTAATGTGTTTGTTAACATCGTAATCAAAGGAATCTTCAGCAAATTCGTCATCAACGATGCTGCGGTTTTTCCATATTTCAATATCTCCTTTATCGGGATTTACAATAATGTCAAAGTTTTTGTCCGATCCGAACTTCTTAATTAACATGCTGCGGAATACATCTTCAATGATGCTCATTAAAGTTGCCCGGTCGATGTTTTTAATGTCTTTAAACTCCGAAAACGATTCAATTAAGTTTACGCCTTCCATGATTTCTTTTGGTTTTAAAATTTTAATTTAACTTTTGATTCTTTTATATTTTGTAATTGTATGTTGTGTGTTCTTGTTACGTTTATTTTTCCTTTTCCAATCGGTTTGTTCTCGCGGGTTACTGTTGTCAAAATTAACCCGCCATCTTTTCCAATTTCATTCAATGTACCCGTAATTAATGTTCCGTC